>JAITDB010000007.1 GCA_031282785.1 Holosporaceae bacterium | reverse complement strand
TTCTATCTACACTTGAAGGAGACCGAATGGCGTTTTAATCATAGGCATGAAAATATTTATAAATTGTTGTTAAGTAGGCTAAGAAAATCTCCTCTCTAATCTACTCTTGAACCTAAAATTAAATAGATTACAGGTATATTGTTGAAATTCATCAAGACTCATATCTTTCATTTTTTCAAAAAATGAAGAAAACAAATCAAAAAATACAGGAATATATGTCTGATAGATATCATCTAGAGAATCTTCACTTTTGGAAGGCATAGAAAAGACATCATCCTTGCCAACTGAGGAAATGGAAGCAATAGCCATACAATCAGATGGAATAAAAAGCATTGTAAACATTAAATATTTCATTTATATCTCTCTTTTTTTTAAAAGAACATATTAAATTATTAATAATTGCCAGTCTTTTTGTTAAATTATTTATCACTCTACGTTTCCTCAATGAGACATCAAAATAACCCAATGGAGTCTGGAAAACAACATTGTTAGACGACAGTCTTTTCTTCATCCGCGAGCCGAGAATGCTGCGAACAAGGTTCCGTCATCCAGGTAATCCAGCTCGCCGCCAATAGGAATTCCATGTGCCAAGGAAGTTGCTTTAATCTCTCGCTGGGCAAAAAAATTTTTAATATAGTGATCGGTGGTCTGTCCCTCGACGGTTGCGCTTAGAGCCACGATGATTTCCGCCACGCCATTGGTATTGCATCTGTGTATGAGCTTGTCCAGCATGAGAACCTCCGGACCTTTTCCCTCAATGGACGAGAGCAGTCCTCCCAAAACGTGATACTGTCCGCAGAAACAAGAAGTTCGTTCGATGGCCCACAAATCGGACACACTTTCCACTACGCATATGAGGTCGTTTCTGCGGGTTCTATCGGAGCATATGGAGCAGATATCCTCGAAAACGTCGATGTTGCCGCAAATCGGACAGGTTTTCACGTTTTCAAAAACACGCGACATGCTCAGCAGCAGCGGTTCCAGACTGATCTCGCGGTTCCTAATCATATGTATGACTATGCGGCGAGCGGATCTCGGTCCCAATCCCGGAAGTCTGGAGATTTTTTGTATTAGAGTTTCTATATCCGGTCCCATAAATTTTTCACCATTCTCCTGGAAAAAATTTTTCAAATACATGTACCAGCAGAGCATTTTTATCCAACATTAGATGTTCTCCGCTGTTTAACAAAGTAATGATTTCTAGCACTTTTTTTATTTCTGCGTCTACGCTGCCAAAAATATTTTTGCGGCGCAAATTTTGTAGAATTTTTATCTCGTTGGAGTGTTCATTATCTATGCTATTGCTAATAATAGCAACATGTAATTTCAAAATATGAGTTATGTTTTTTTTTATGATAAAAAAATTTTCACAGAGTTTTTGATCCAGCAAATATTTCAAATGTTTTTTACGATCCTCGATTTCGGAGCCAAACGCCGCGAGAAGACGATCGAACACTGCAATACCATTGTGCTGATGTATATATAGTGCAGCTCCAATGGACCCGCCAGATAACTCCGCAGTTTTTTCGGCCTGCTCCAGTCCCATATCTTCCAGAGCTTTCTGCACGAGTCGCGTATCAATGGCGCCAAAGCGCAGTTTCGCGGCTCTGGACAGCAGTGTCTTGGGTATATGTCCGATATTGTCGCAGATCAGAATAATAACCGTGTTTTTCGGAGGCTCCTCCAGTACTTTCAGCAGCGAATTGTATATATTTTTGTTCAGATTCGCAGCGTTTTCCAGTATCAGCACTTTCCATTGCGAAAGCGACGGGGTTTTGTATATTTTTTGCAGTAGATCTCGGGTTTCGTCGATGGAAACGGTGTCTTCGCGTTGTTCCAGTACAAAAAAATCCGGATGTGTGCGGAGTCTTACGAGCTTGTGTACGGGATTCTCCAACGCAATGTCTAGCGATGGTCCGGAGGGAACGGTTCCCGATAAAAGACATTTGGCGAATCTGTGAGCCACAGTGGATTTCTCCACGCCAAAGGGTCCCTGAAAAATCCAGGTGGGGAATATTTTTCCTGAAACAATAGAATGCGCCAGGATTGCTTCGGCTTTTTCATGTCCTAAAATTGATAAAGTCTTCTGGTAATTCATATTTTTATAGCGAACTTATTTACTCGATGTTAATATATTAGCATTAATAGGATGTGATATGTTATTTATTTTTTGTGTTTTAGGGAGTGCAACGTGAAAAAAATAGCTCTTGTTACGGGAGGAACCCGAGGCATAGGCAGAGGAATATCCAAAGCCTTGAAGGACGCTGGCTATCTGGTGGCGGCCAATTTCCACAAAGACGTCGCGGCAGCAGAAAAATTTCATGAGGAAACTGAAATTCCGGTATTTTCCTGGGATGTCTCGGACTACGAGTCCTGCGCCAGAGGTATAGAAGACGTGTGCAAAGTCCTCGGAGGCAGCATTGATGTGCTCATAAACAACGCTGGCATCACAAAAGACGGCATGCTTCACAAAATGGAACTGAGCAGCTGGCAACGGGTCCTGGATACAAATTTAACCTCGGTTTTCAATATGTGTAGACTGGTTATCGGACCTATGCGAGAAAAAAATTTCGGTCGCATCGTGAACATGAGCTCCGTAAATGGCGTAAAAGGCCAAATCGGTCAGACGAATTACTCTGCAGCCAAAGCCGGCATTATCGGATTCACTAAGGCATTGGCTCTGGAATCGGCATCTAAGGGAATCACTGTAAACGCCATCGCGCCCGGATATATTTCCACCGATATGACAGAAATCCTGCACGAAGACGTCAAAGGAAAAATCATGGCCGGCATTCCGCTCGGAAGATTCGGAAAAATAGACGAAATAGCCCAGGCTGGTGCTATACTTGGTAAATGAAAAAGCATCGTACGTAACGGGAATCACCTTGAACATAAACGGTGGACAGTATTTATAGGGGAAAACATGGAAAAAGGTCGTACATTCGAAACAATCGTTGGTTTTTTTGTTCTACTGGTAGCATTGTGTTTTTTTTATTTCGTATATAACAAATCCACCTGGAAAAATATAGACGGATACGTGCTTTCCGCCAAATTCGATCGAGCCGACGGGCTTGGCGAAGGCATAGATGTAAAAATAAGCGGCGTTCGAGTTGGGAAAATTCTAAGCATAACGGTCGATCCGGATACATTTCTGGCGCTGGTAAAATTTTCTGTGTCAAATGACATAAAATTGCCGAAAGATAGCAGTGCTACCGTGCAAAGTGACGGACTCTTCGGTGGAAAGTATCTTTCTCTCTCTCCCGGAGGCTCCGAAGAAAATATTGCAGCAGGCGGAGAAATCGAAAATACTGTCGGACCAACGAATTTGGAGTCTATCATAGGAAAATTTATGCTCTCCAATGATAAAAAATGAGACTATTGATAGCGTAAAAGCGTGTGTGGCACGCACTTGCACACATCGGTTTAAAAGACATGAAAGCAAAAATCCTGCGAAAAATAGTAAAAATTATACTAAAGACGTCTGCGGTGCTGTTGGGAATAGTTTTTTTAGCGATTCTATATCTACAGCTTCCGATGTTCGGGGAGTTGCCGCAGGGAGAGCATCTGGCTAGAATCAAAAAATCTTCCAATTTCAAGAATGCCAGATTCTACAATCAAGATGAAACGCCGCTAATGTCTGGCAATCCGCTAAAATCGATGCTGAGATTCATTTGGCACGGCCGCAGATTTTTTTCCAGTGGTCAGCGATATCCGAAAAATAAATTACCGGTCGTTCGCACCTACCTCAAAAACCTCGATCCCCAGGAGGACGTATTGGTATGGTTCGGTCATTCGTCCTATCTCATTCATTTTGATGGGAGGAATATTTTAGTTGATCCGCTTTTTAGCCGCGTATCGTCGCCGGTTTTCTTTTTTCCCAAGGCATTTGACGGAACAGACGTATATCAGGCGGAGGACATGCCGGAAATCGATTATCTGATCATCACCCACGACCACTGGGATCATTTGGATTACGAAACTGTGCTGAAGCTCAAGCCCAAAATCAGAAAAATTATCTGCGGACTGGGCGTTGGTGCTCATTTGGAATACTGGGGATTCAGTCGCGAGCAAATCATCGAAATGGACTGGCATGAAAATATTTCGCCGGAAATTGGTTTTTCAGTCCATTGCTTACCAACTCGACATTTTTCCGGACGCGGAATTTTCCGCAACAGAAGTCTATGGGCGTCGTTTTTGCTGAAAATCGACGACTTTAGTATATATGTTGGTGGCGATGGCGGCTATGGTCCCCACTACGCCGATATTGGTGCTAAATTTGGCCCCATTGATTTGGTGATTCTGAACAGTGGTCGCATGACAGGGATTGGAAGTATGTCCACATGGCCACGGATGAAGTGATTCAAGCATCCCGCGATATGCGAGCCAAAATGCTGTTGCCCGTGCATATTTGCAAGATTGCTCTGGCAAATCACGGTTGGAAAGAGCCGCTGATCGAGTTGTCGCAGCTGATAAATGCAGAAAATTTTTTGCTGCTGACTCCAGTTATCGGCGAAAAAATAAATCTTAGATCGAATAAACAATTTTTCACCAAATGGTGGGAAAATTGCGAGTGATTTTTTTCTTTCTCAAAATATAGCGTAAATTTCTTTAGTCTGAATCTCACGATTAATATCTGTATTTCCAGCTGACACCAACTTCACCATTGGTGTTGGCTTTCACAGAAATTTTTGGAGTTATCGACCAGTCAACATCGAAAAAAGTTTCTTCGGAAGTTTTATTAATACTTATATATATGTTATCGTGCAAATATTTTCCAGCGCTCAGATTCATATCATTTTCGGCCCGTGAACTTTTATCTGTATTCAGCGAATGGGCTTTTTTTTCGCTGCTAGAAAAAGACAAAGTATCGATAATGCCAATGTTTTGGAAAGTGTTTAATAGAGAGAAAATATATCCACGATTATTGAAGCTGGCTACGGCATGAGCCAATTGAGCTGCCTCCGAAAGACTTAAATATTTCAGATCTTTTCCAAAAAGAATATTGGACAAAATCGTATCTTTTGAATAACTCGGAAACGAGTATAAATTAAACGCTACGCCTTCTCCCGGTTGGTTATTTATTTCCAAATATACGGCGAGGTCTCCAAAAGTATTATTGCATTTAAATTTTGCTTTGGGATCGAAAGGAAATTCTTTAAAAAATTCTGCGGATCCTTCGATTATTTTCATTCTTTTTCCGAAAAGATCGAGTCGACCATTTATCAATTTTAATAATCCGCTCATGGTTGTTTTATGATCATGGGTTAGTAATTGCAGATTTCCTGCAAGAACCATTTCAAAGACTTTGCCGGTAAATATTATTTTTGGACAACGCATTTTTATGTCGTAGCTCAAAAAATCTTTTTTTCTAATATTTTCTGCGGTGGCTTTATTTATCACATTAATTTTATTTTCTATGATAATGTCATCGTCATTTGCGGAATTGTCCGTATCAAATCTTTGGATTTTGCATTCTGGAACGTCTACACTGCCGGAAATCAATAAATCATCTAAATTTCCGGTTATTTTTCCATCACCAATGATGGATATTTGCTTGTCATCTGAATCGAAAAGTTTATATTTTGCAAGATGGAGATCCAGATTTGTTTTCATCGTGGAGCATGAATCTTCCAGAAAAATTTTTCCATTGGCAGTGGCTTTTTGTTTTTTAGAATCCAGAAAATTTCCGATCAAAACTAGGCTATTGTCGCCGTTTCCTGTCATGGAAATTGTTCCGTTTCGGAGAGTCACACCGCCAATGATAAAACGTGTTTTTTTCAATGTGGCGACTCCATGGATTATTGGATTTGTCATGCTACCGGTCATGTGTATATCGCAATTCAATGTTCCTCGCACATCTATTTTATCTCTAAGTTCTAGAAAATTTTCCAGATTAGCATTTGCAGATAAATTGCATTTTAGATGTGGAGCATGAAGGTCTTTTTGCAGAGTTCCATTTGACCGAAAAACGATCGGCAAAAAGACATCGATTCGAACATTTTCGTTTTTGTAATTCATGACGGTTTTTATGCTGAGTCCATTGGCAACTGCATTTAGTTTTAGGTCAATGATATTTTTTGGAGAGAGTATAATTGACGCATTTCCATCGCCTGTTATGTGTCCGCCGTTTCGAATTAATTTCAGCGATCCACTCAGTTTACAAACCGGAATATTTTGCACCAACTCATGGATCCATTTAGTTTGAAAAGAATCGATATTGACATCGATGTTGTGGCCATTGCAGGAAATGTCTGCATTTCCCATGGCGATGCCTCTGGCATTCGATAGATGGCAGGAAATTTTATAAATATTCTGAGAAAAATCCAAATTGCCAATATCAAAATTGCATAGAATTTTCGGAGATTTTATGAAACACTTGCTTAAGGATATCCTGGGAACAGATTTATGATATTTTCCATCGGCATAGAAAGAAAAATTGTTGTTTGCAATGCCAGATAGTGTCAGTTGTTCCCCTTTCAGATCCAAATGTAAATTTGAAATTTTTATTTTATATAAGTCAGCATTTTTGGAGCAAATACTGATATTTTCTTCGGCCATTGTGACGCTGAAATCAGTGAAATTATGCCCATCAAAAATCAAATTTTTTCCGGAACATTTGGCAGATAGTAATTGACCATTTCTATGGGAAAAACTGCCAGCACAATCTCCGGAAATCGGCATAGTTTTTTTCAAAAATTCCAAACGATTAAATTTGAAGTCAAAAGAACTGACCGATTCTGGTGAAACAATAAAATCTCCGGAAGACGCAATATATCCGCCATCTTTTGTCACTAATTTTAGATTTTTCACCAGTATTTTTTCGGCAATTTTTGCATTTCCCATCAACTCGAAGTCATCGCCGTTTATATGTAAGAAAATTTCGCTGAATTTATCAATTTTGCATTGCAATTGTTTTGGTTTAAATCCAAAAACAACGATCCAGTCTATGTTGCCGGAGACATTGAGAATTTCATTTTGAAAATTGCAGGTCAGTTGTCCAATGGTATTGGCAGATTCTTGGAAAAACACATTGGCTTGGCCGACAAATTCGTCATTAAAATCACATTTTGCGTTTATAACGGCTGTGATGTCTTCGAAATTTTGTTTTATTTTGGGAGGAAGATCTTTGATCAATTCCGATAGATTTACCGAAGTATTTAAATCAGCCTGTTTGGATGTCAAATATAAATTTCCTGAAATATTGGCACTGTTATTTTGATATTCCACCAAAGCATTATCTATTTTTATGTCTCGTAGAAAATTTCGATAATTACCAACGGATTTTATTTTTACGCATGAATTAGCGACGTCGAGTTTATAATTTGTAATGTCTTTTGCAAGGTCGCACAGCTCTAAAATTCCATCGAATCCATAGAATTTCTTGAATTTTATTGCGCCGTTTTCACAGACAGATTCGTTCCAAAAAAGAATAATTTCCAGTTCATGCTTCTGATCTATTTTCCCAGCGAATCGGTCAAATTCTTGCTCAGACACATAATGCAAATCTTCTAGTTCATGAGTAGCTCCTGCAATGTTTATAATTCCTTTTCCGAGAGATAAATCCGCTACCAAAAATCGCAAAATTTCCAACACTAAAGCGAAATTTTCTAGATTATTTGGAATGTCACTTGATGTAGCAGTTTTATTTAAAATAAATTTATCAACGTAGATGGAAAATCTGTCTAAAAATTGTTTTTGGGCAAAATTTATGTCTGAAAATATCAGTTCCACTCCTGAAGTTTTCACTAATATTTTCCGAATTCTTGTGGCATTTCCATTGAGTCCTTCCACGACAAAATCGACACTTTTGCTTTTCAAATATTGACCGACAGCATTGATTATAACATTGCGTCCGGTGTCAAAAAAAAGCATACCGATTCCAATGCCCAGTACAAAAAAAACTGCGGCTAAAATTTTAAAAATAATGCGCAATGCTTTTCGGATATTTTTTCTCAAAATGCCTGTCCCAAACTAATTATAAATTGCATTTTTGAATCTACGCCTTTTCTTTTTCTCAATGGAAATGAGAAATCTATTAGTATCGGCCCAATGCTGGTAAAGTATCGTATTCCAGCGCCAACCGAGAAAAACCAGCGTTTAGATTCTGTCTGCAAATACGACTTTTGCGAACGATTTTGAAAAATTTTTGCTCCGTCACAAAACAGCACAGCTCCAAAATCCATGGAAATTTTTCTCCTGATTTCTGCGCCGAATTCTAGCGAAGATTTTCCTCCCATTGGTGAATCCAATCCTTCAATCATTTCAGCCGCCATTTGATTGGCATATCCTCTTACGGAATTCATGCCACCTGCATACAATCTTTTGTCCAGAGGGATGTCATCGATTTTTTTTCCAGCTATATTTTTTTGGAAAACAAAAAACGAAAATACCGTTTTTTTCCATTCGTCCAGTGCGTAATTATAAGAAAATCCTAAGTCCAAATTATATAAAGTATTGACCTGTGCACTTCCCAATCGCATATAGCAAAATTTCACAGACGATCGATATCCTTCTGTTGGATCCAGAAAATCGTCGGTGTTATCAAAAATGAATTCCAGTGGCAAATGCAGGCAGACGTATCTTCTATTGTCGTCGGTATCGCGAAAAAATGCTTCACAGCCATCGATGTAATTATTTTCCACTGCACAACCGACTCGCATCAACGTAACCGCCGACAACGGATAACGAAACATCAGAGAAATCTTATCACT
>JAITDB010000047.1 GCA_031282785.1 Holosporaceae bacterium | reverse complement strand
ATGCATGAAACAGGTAATCTGCGCTGTCATGCGTAAATTAGTACACATAATCTTTGGAGTTCTAAAATATGATATCCCTAAACTTAAAAAAACTTCTTGACCTTTAACATAGTATCACAATACGCCAAGGGGAAAGTCGCAGATATCCCTCTTGTTTACACCACGATTACGGATCCAGTTGATGCCGGACTGCTAAAAGAGTCCAACAAATCCAATGGTAACATCACCGGGAGTTCAGACATGCAGAATCTTGATGCATTGGTGGCGTTCGTGAAAAACATGTTGCCGCATACCAAAACCATCGGATTGCTGTACGCCACGTCTGACAGCAACGATACGGCACTGGTCGAAAAACTGCGGACAGCAGCGGCATCTGCCGGCATAGCAGTTTTGGCGGCTCCAGTGGATCAGATGCGCGATATTCCAATTCGCATCTATGACCTGAAGGGAAAAGTAGACTGTATCTACATTGGAGCCAGTAAATTGCAATCTGCCACTCCCACAATTGCTATGGAGGCTCAAAAAATGAACATCCCCCTGATTAATATGGAAGATCAGCTCGTACGTGATGGTCTCGCCCTTGCCTGCTATGGCGTAAATTACGAAGCCATCGGAAAAAATACTGGAAAAATTGTAGCAAAATTGCTGAAAGGAGAAAATATAGCATCGGTCACACCGACATATCCGCAACTCGAAGAATATCAGGGATTCATAAATAAAAAACAAGCAGAAAAATATGGCGCAAATATTGTAAAAGATGCAATTATTGTGGAATAAAAATCAACGCACCTCGAGTAACCCTGTTCATAATTTTATTTTTGCTCACTTTTGATTCTGTAATTTCAGATATCTCAAAAGACAAAAAAACAAAATAGCGAACAGGGTCTTTTTTGTCTCTGTAAGATGGCCTCTGTGAATAAAACACCGTGATGCATGCATTTTTATGCCTCTGTGACTTGTGCCAATATTTTTTTCGTGCGTTGTATATTGGCCCCTAGAAATTATGCGATTCCTGGTGTAGTATGAAGCCCTTGCTATGTATTTCGCTTTGGGGTGTAGCCAAGTGGTAAGGCAGCGGGTTTTGGTCCCGCCATTCGTGGGTTCGAATCCTACCACCCCAGCCAGCACCCGGGATAATCCCTGGACTCGCTGATGAAATTTGCCGCTTAATGAAGTTATAACACTCGGGTATCGTTGCGCAATCTTCTAGATTTATGTCTATATTGTAGGCATATCCATTCAAGGGGGAATACATCAAGTAGAGAAGTCTCTTTAATCAAAAAATCATGAGTCAGTCTAATAATAAAAAGATTGAGTTTTCTAGCTAATTTTATTAAAATTATAATGGCATTTTATTTTCTCGCCGATACTCTGGGAGCCTTTCATGCTGAGCAGTCTGTTGAATGATGTGGATAAGAAACATCTTCGGCGCAGTTTTTTATTTTTCTTCTGCGTGGCTGTTTGTGCTTATTTGTCGATAATGGTGTTGTTTTCTCCCCATGGTGACGATCACGCACGCCACATATATAACTACGGTGTTGGAAATTCACTCTATTTCAGGGTTGCAACACGAATGGTGGAATTGCTAACATTTTTTTCCTACAGACTTGCTTTTGATACAGTTCCATTTTTCACGCTCCTATCCTGTGGAATTCTAGCTTGTATAGCCATAATATGTCGAAAAATATTGGATCTAATATCCGATAATGAATGCTCAAATGATAAGTTTGTGCTTCTCTGTTTTATTCCGATTATCGTTAATCCATATCTTGCAGAAGCAATGATTTTCAGGTTTGACACTCCTTTCATGATGATTCCGCTACTATGTGTCATGATGGCGGTATATTTGGCGGTAATAGAACAATATGCAGCTGATTCAAATTTACTAGTGAAAAATTTTGGTAAGTGGCGTTTGGAGCTTGCGCAGATAGCATTGCTGCTGTTGAGTCTTTTATTCTATCAGACAGCCATATCTACCTATTTCACGCTGTTCGCCTATGTATGCATGACTAATCTCACAGAAAAAAAGTCATTATGGAAAATATTGATGGAAATGCGCCACTGGTTCAGCAATATATTCATTACACTGGCAATTTATCTGCTAATTCTGGCTTTCGGACCGAAGAAAACACTCTATGATGAGTTCTCTGCTGTTCTTCCGAAAAATTTTACGGAAATAATAAACAATGTAATAAATAATGCTATAATGTATTTCTGCAGCTTATATACTGACTGGTCGTGCAATGCAGTTGGGATATTATTTTTTACGATGCTGGTGATTTTTTTTCTCTCACTCATCTACGACATTTGGAAAAAAAGCAACGGCAGGCTAGCGGCAGCTCTAAAAAACATAATTTTATATGGCGGCATGGGAACTTTCCTTCTGGGACCGTTTACAGCATGTCTTCCTTTGGATTTATACCAGCACAATGTCAGCGGATATATTACTCCGAGAGTGCTATACACCTTTGGCATTCTAATGGCACTGGTGCTCTATAAAAATTACATGTTTTTAGCAAAGCAGGTCATAATTAAAAACATTTATAGATTTTTTTTGATTACGTTTGGGATCTGGAGTATTAGCTATATGAACGCTTTTGGTAATATTATGCACATGCAGTTTTTGCTGGAAGACAAAGTGGCCTATGAGCTAGCCAATGATCTGCACGA
>JAITDB010000037.1 GCA_031282785.1 Holosporaceae bacterium | reverse complement strand
GTACAGTATCGTCGGGGGCAATTTCGAGGATTTTTCTCTCCAAGAGACGCACGACATCTCTTTGCATTCCAACAAAACCATTTCCAACTTCGTATTCATTTGGAACTGAAATAAGCTCTATTTTTTTTTCAACAGCCTCTGCAGAGGTTAGTAAACAAAGTTGTGCTAAGCACAATAGAAAAATACTTTTTTTGGTCATAATTATCTCCGTTTTTATATTTAAGACAACAGTGCGTATGTTTTTGCGTCAGTATAATCGCATCCTGATATTGGAAAGGTTATCTGCCACAGTATTTATTTCATAACATGAGCTTTCATATAATACAAGCAAAAAAGTAATTAATGTATATGCTCATAAAACATGGATTTTTTTCATATCTATTTGATTTTACATACCAAAAAAATTATCACAAAAACAATTTCAGCAGTAGAAATCCCACTGCAACGCTGACAATTATTATAATCAGCGCAATTTTTTTGTTTTTTTCGATAAAGTTCAAAATACATTCGCCATATTTTTTACAAATCAGAGAAAGAACGAAGAACCGCGTGCTCCGGGTTATCACAGACGCCAGAGCAAAAGTAGCCAGATCCACTTTTGCGAATCCACTGGCGATGGTCACGATTTTGTAGGGAATCGGCGTTAATCCCTTGGCACAGATTATCCAGAAGGCCCATTTGCTGATGGTACCGGACTGCACCAGATCGTTGAATTTATCCATTTGACCGTAGAAGTTCAAAATGCTGGATCCGATCATCTCGAAGCAGCCGTATCCGATGTAATAACCGAGGAATCCGCCCAAAACCGACGCTAAACTGCAGATAGCAGCGTAATATAAGCTTCTATTTTTATTCTTGGCAACGACAATGGCCAAAACCGGATCCGGCGGCAGAGGAAAAAACGAGCTCTCGATAAAAGAAATGAGCACTAAAACCAAGGCCGCATGCTTACTCTCGGCTTTTTTCATCATCCAATTGTACAATTTTTCTACCATTTATCCAACCCTGCGGTTGGATGCACCAATGCTATCGCTACCTGTTGCAGGGTATGCGAGCTGTACCTGCAATATAGAGCTGAATCTAGAAGATTTTGCAATCGCCGTCCAAACTGCACAACTCCATTGATGAGTCCAGTTGCAGGGTATGCGAGCTGTGCCTGCAATATAGAGCTGAGCAGAACTGAATCTAGAAAATTTTGTAATCGCCGCCCGAGCGGCGCAACTCCATTGATGAGTCCAGGTATCACACCTGGTCGTTTTCCAAGACAACATTACTGACTCCAACGACATTTTTCAGGTCCAGTATATCATAGGGCTGGATAAAATACTTCTGCGGGAGAATTATTTTTTTTCCGTCGGGCATGAGTAGCTCGAGTTTGGTATCTCCGCCGCTGCGCAGATTATCCAGCAGTGTTTTTATTGCAGACAGCTGGGAGAGCGAATTAATTTTTACGCGCAGAACAAGCTCGGATATCTTTGGGCTTCGTCGTTCCGGATCAGAGGGCGCGAGTTTTTCGTTGGCGTTGAATTTTTTCATTTTTTCGACTGTCACGCGGATCTGGTCGTCGTTTTTGTAGCAGTTGATGGTCATCACCACGATATTTCCTATTTCCAGCAGTTCGCGGTAATTTTCCAGTGTTTCGGAGAACAGAGTGACGTCCATGCTGCCAGACATGTCAGAGACCTGCAATATACAGAATTTGTTCTGATTTTTTGTGGTCTTGTAGATGACATTGTTGATGGTCACTACGATTTTGGCCTTCGCGAGATCCTTCGCCTCCATAATGGTAGGGAATTGCAGATTCCGCAGGAGATTTTCGTACTGCTGCATCGGATGCGACGAAATATAAAATCCGACTGCGACGAATTCGTTTTGCAATTTCGTAGTTTCGTCCCATTCTGGAACATTGGCCAGCAGCGGATACGATTTTTCAAACAAAGACTCTTGTTCCGTGGATAATTTCATTGCGAGAACATCGTCCATCGAGCTAAACAACTGATTCCTGTTGGGATGCAGACTGTCGAACACTCCGGATTTTATAAAATGCTCCAGGATTCTCTTGGTAATAATTTTTTGGGGCAGCAGTCTTTCCATAAAATCGAAAATCGAGGTATAGTTTCCGTTTTCATTTCTTTCGCGGACTATTTCGCGGACGGCGTGCTCGCCACTGCTTTTTATGGCCGTCAGACTGTAGCGAATGAGATTATTTTCGTAATCAACGACGAAATCGCTTTCGGACAAATTTATATCCGGCGGAATAATTTTTATATTATTTTTTTTAGCGTCCTGATAGACAGCGTACAATTTATCCGGATTGGTCATATCCAGAGTCATTACGGCAGCGAAGAACTCGATGGGATAGTTCGCTTTGAGATATGCCGTCTGATATGTGAGCAATCCGTAGGGAGTCGAGTGAGATTTATTGAAACCGTATCCGGCGAACTTATTCATCTGCTCGAAGAGGCGTTCTGCGACATCCAGAGACACGCCGCGTTCCGTAGCGCCGTCGATGAATCGTTTTTTCTGGGCCTGCATTTCTTCTTTATCTTTTTTTCCCATGGCTCGCCGCAGAATGTCCGCCTGTCCCAGCGTATATCCGCCGATTTCCTGAGCAATCTGCATGACCTGCTCCTGATACACCATTACGCCGTAGGTTTCCGCGAGAATCGGCTCCAGTTTTTCGTGCAGGTATGTGATTTTTTCGACGCCGTGTTTGCAGGCGATATATTTGGGAATGTCGTCCATGGGACCGGGACGATACAGCGCCACCAGCGCAATGATGTCCTCCACCCTATCCGGCTGCAGTTTTCTTAGGACGTCGCGCATGCCCGCACTTTCTATCTGGAACACTCCGACGCAGTTGACTTTGCGCATTAGCTCGAAGGTCTTGTGATCGTCCAGAGGAATTTCCTGGGCTGTCAGATAGATCCCTCGCTTTTTTATGATATCGAGATTTTTTTGGATGACCGTCAGGGTTTTCAGTCCTAAAAAATCGAACTTGATCAGTCCGGCGCTTTCCACGTATTTCATAGAGAACTGCGTAACCGGCATCATGGACCTCTGATCCTTGTAGAGCGGCACCATTTCCTGAATATTTTTGTCCGAGATCACGATGCCGGCCGCATGAACCGAGGCATGTCGATACAATCCCTCGAGTTTCAGCGCAATTTCCATGAGATTTTTCACCTGCGAATCGGTTTCGATCAGATCCCGCAGCGCCTGCTCTGCATCGATGGCCTGCTGCAGTGTCAGAGGATTCGTCGGATGAAACGGAATCATCTTCGATATTTTGTCCATGAATCCGTAAGGCATCGACATGACTCTGCCAACGTCCTTCACCACCGCTCGCGCCTGCAGCTTACCAAACGTAATAATCTGTGCCACCGACTGATATCCGTATTTCTGCTGCACGTAGGAGATGACCTCGTCCCGCCTCTCCTGACAGAAATCGATATCGAAGTCCGGCATGGACACGCGATCCGGATTTAAAAAGCGCTCGAAAAATAATTGAAAGCGAATGGGATCCACGTCCGTGATTTTCACCGACCAGGCTACAATTGAGCCGGCTCCGGATCCGCGCCCGGGTCCCACGGGAATATCCTGCGACTTCGCCCACTGCACATAGTCGGCAATAATGAGAAAATAACCGCTGAAGCCCATTCTCTTGATCATGTCCAATTCATAATAAAGACGATCGAAGTATTTTTGGCGGATTTCGTCGAGATTTTCGGCGCCAGAAAAATTTTCCAGTTTCTTTTCGAGGCCGGCGACAGATAAATCGCGCAATTCTTCGTCCTGGGTTTTTCCGCTGGGAGGACTGAACTGCGGCATCCACGGTTTTTTCTTGGTCAGACAGAAACTGCATCTGTGAGCAATGCAAATTGTATTTTCAATGGCCTCGGGGATATCGAAAAAAATTTCTGTCATCTCTTTGGGAGACCTAAAATAAAATTCCTGCGACGACACCTGGCGATCCGTATCGTAGATGGTCTTGCCCTGGGCAATGCACAGCAGGACTTCGTGCGCGCTGAAATAATCCGGCGACGCAAAACAGACATTATTGGTGGCCACCAGCGGAATATTAAGGTCATAGGCCAGATTTACGGCCGTTTCCTCTATTTTTTGCTCCAGCTCGGAATTATGCCGGGAAAGTTCGATGTACAACCGGTCTTCGAAATTCCTGAGCAGAAATGACAGATACTCATGTGCGCCGTCATGATCATTTTCCAGCAGAAGCGCTCCGAGAGAGCCGTAAATGCCTCCTGTGGCCAGAATTATGTCCTGCGAATACTGCGCCAGAAGATCCAGCGATATTTCCGGATATGTCTCAGAGGTCGGATTTAAATGAGCGTTGGACACCAGCTGAATCAAATTCTGATATCCGTTGGCATTTTTCGCGTACAGCAGCACACTGGTGGGACGATCGATTTTTTTTGGATGCTGTACGTTCAACTGACAAGAAATAATCGGCTGAATTCCATGAGCGGCACAATTCAAGGAAAAATCCATTGCTCCGAACAGGTTATTTGTGTCGGTGACTGCCACCGCCGGCATAGAATATTTCTCGCACAGGGACACCAGTTTGTCTATTTTTATGGCTCCCTCCGAAAGGGAATAGGCGGAGTGCACTCTCAGATGAACAAAATTACAACTCATTGTTTCAGCAGTACTCCTTCGGAAATACTATAGCGCACCGACATTTTTTCCGCCAACTCGTAGTTGTGAGTAGCAATAATTGCCGACATCTGCGTTTTTTGAGTTATTTTCAGGAGGTCATCGAACACTTTCATAGCCGTTTCGTGATCCAGATTCCCCGTTGGTTCGTCTGCCAGCAGAATGACCGGATCATTGGCCAGCGCTCTTGCAATGGCGACCCGCTGCTTCTGCCCTCCGGACAGCTCCGACGGACGCGCCTGCAGTTTGTTTCCCAGTCCGAACTCCTCCAGCAGATGCTTCGCCCTGTCCTCCGCCGTTTTTCGGGGAGTATTCTTCAGCAACTGCGGCAACAGCACGTTCTCCAACGCAGAAAATTCCTGCAGCAAATGATGATACTGGTAGACAAACCCTATTTGAGATAACCGAAGCTCTGTTTTTTCATTGTCAGACAATTGTCGACTGTTTCTGCCCTGAATAAACAGATTTCCCTCCGTCGGATCGTCCAGCAGACCCGCCACATGCAGCAGCGTCGACTTTCCAGATCCCGAAGGACCAAGCAGCGCAATAAGCTCCGCCTTCCGCACCTCCAGAGATATTCCCCGCAGCACCGGAGGCTCGTCGTCGCCGTAGCGCTTGCTGATGTCGTCCAATATAAGCACCAGCGAGTCTTCCAACTCAGTATCTGAGCGATGATTCATGCTGCCTCCATATACTATTACTATAATAATAGGCGATTTTACCTAATTTTCACGGCCACTATAGCATCTGCCCAATAATTTCCGCAACCCCAAAGCAAAGTGGGAAAAAATGAAAAAACGACGAAATTATTATGCTTTCTTTCTGCTTTTTATAAAAAAATATGATATATAACTAATATATTTGTGTATATATTGATGGGGAGGAGCATATGCTATTTAAAATTTTTTCGGCAGTTTGCGTTGTCGCTGGTATCTGCGGAGATACATCTTGTATGATTACTTCGCATTTAGACAACGAAATAGCCAATCATAATGAAAATGCAAATTTCGTGTGTAATATCAACGCAAAAAGAGAAGAACTCAAAAACGTTGGATACAATAATGGAGCAAACCTGTATCAGGCTTACAAAGAAATGCTCTGCTCCGTCAAAAAAACAGACCTGATTCGCGGAAACTTCCGTCCTGATCTATTGAGCAAAATTTACATCAACGATGCTTTATACACGTCGTCACTTGGCGATACCGTAGGAGACACAGCCTCTGCTTTGCAAGCTAAGTTTGCAACACTTGGTTTGTATAATAACAATGCCGACATGTCTGGAGCTATTGCCTTCTTGGAAGCCACTAGAATGCATGCAAATATAGGAATGTTTGTCGCAAATATTAACGATGCCGTCTATGGCCAAGGTACTATGTTTGATATAGTTAACAGAAATATGAATACACTGGAGAAAGAAGCTACACTGGAAGAAACGGTCTATGCTAATGCTCTGCGACCATGTTTCAATGCATATCTTAACGTTACTCGGCAAATGCTACTGTTATATGTATGGGCTAAACATCGACCAATTACCGTAGATAATATAAAGTCAGCTTTCACCATAGGAGCCCGTTCCTATGACAATTACGTTAGTCAATGGCTGATGCAGCACATGAACGAAATAATTACGCCAGAGTTTGTCGACAAACTTAATGATAAAATGGTGGAAACAGAATAATATCGTAGTAGCCCTTACCCCTCATCGTTTTTTAAATTTTGTGCTTGCGACGACATGCTGCCGGAGCCGCTTATGCTATCGCGACCAGCGGCACCGTATGCAAACTGTGGACTGCCACCCGAGTAGCAAACTCCAGTAAACGTATCAAGCTTCAAGCTTGCTCAGATATAAATAGATTACTTTGAAAGTTCGTCTTTTTATCACGGTAATTGCTATACCTGTTTATGCAGTAGTACGCATTTCCAAAGTAATTTATCTATATCAAAAATATTTTCTCTATCTCCCTCAAATGTGATATACATATAAATTATAGTCTGAGACCATCAATGAGCGGATTACTAAAGCCAAGTTCGGATTTTGTTTTTGCGAATCTGTTTGGTGTAGAAAAACACAAACGCGCGCTGGTGTGTCTGCTGAACGCGATTTTAAAGGGAAAACCGACGATCAAGAGCATCACACTCCTTAATCCGCAGCATAAAAAGCAGAGAAAAGACGGAAAATCTACAACTCTTGATATTGAGGCCGTTATCGACAATAAAAGTATCGTCGATATCGAGATTCAGTGTAAACGCGACGGGAATCTTGTAAATCGAGCAATCTACCATCAGTCCCGTATGATGAAGGACGAGCTTGATGAGGGAGAATCCTATGATTCCTGTCCGAATATTATATCAATTTGGCTTACCGATTACCATGAAACCCAGAGACAGCATCATACGCATGAGGCTGTGTATATGTTTAAGGCAAATCATCTCGACGGAATTGAGGTCGCCAGCGAAAAAACGCGCGTTTTCATTATAGAATTGCCAAAGAT
>JAITDB010000004.1 GCA_031282785.1 Holosporaceae bacterium | reverse complement strand
GCGCATGTAGGGCAATGAGCGCGACTCCTGCCAATAGCGTGCCAACTTGACAACCGGCATCGCTGAAGCTTCCGTAAAATCCCCTTCGATGCTGGGGAGCTAGCTCTACCAGATGTACCATGGAGGTCGTGTATTCTCCCACCATTGCGATGCCCTGCAATATACGCAGAAAAATAAATGTCAGCGGAGCAAAAATTCCCCACTGAGAAGAATTCGGCAGCAATCCCATGCACACAGTTGGAACGACCATCAGTAATATGGAAATGGACAACGATAACTGACGGCCAAATTTGTCTCCTATGGGACCAAAAACGGCAGATCCTACCGGACGAAGAAATAATCCCATCGATACCGCCAAAAAACTTATGGTGGAATGGAACTCTGGATTACCAATCGAAAAAAAATTTTTTGATATAATAACTAAAAACGGCATTAGCAGAGCAAAATTATACCAAACCAACACATTTCCAATGGCTCCCACCAGAGGTGCATATTTTTTATTTACAGTTATCACTTGATTATTCCCTATAGTTTCTACACAAATCCAAAAATTTATTATTTCTATGCGCCCTCAGATCGCTGAAACCAGAAAGCCCCACAAGAGATGATTTTATTTTATCTCCCACAGCTTTTATCACAGATTCAGGATCCCTATGAGCTCCGCCAGGCGGTTCGCCAATTATACCATCAATGATTTTAAATTTCAGCAGATCCTGAGCGGTAAATTTTAATGCATTTGCTGCTTCTACAGCCTTATCGGAATTTCTATAGAGAATTGATGCGCATCCTTCCGGAGAAATTACTGAATAAATGGAATATTCGAGCATCAGTATGGTATTGGCTACCGCGAGAGCAACAGCTCCGCCGGATCCGCCTTCGCCAATTATCGTGGCCACGATTGGTCGTTTGAATTTCAGCGCTCTTTCCAGACATTTGGCGATGGCTTCGGCCTGCCCTCGTTCTTCGGCTCCGACTCCCGGGTACGCGCCAGCGGTATCTATGAACGTAAGCAGCGGCAAATCAAATTTATCTGCCAGATCCATTAGTCGACATGCTTTTCGATATCCCTCCGGATGAGGCATGCCGAAATTATGCTTGATCCTGCTTTCCGTATCTTTACCTTTCTCGTGTCCCATGACAGCCACCGAAATACCTCGAAACCTCCCAATCCCAGCAGTAATAGCAAGATCATTGCCGAATGTCCGATCTCCGGAAATGGGAATAAAATCATCAATAAGAGTGTCTATGTAGTCGGACGTTTTTGGACGGTCCTGATGTCTGGCTACTAAAACTTTTTCCCAAGGCGATAACTCTGAATATATTTTTTTCAGCAATTTTTTTTGCTTCGATTCAATGCGTTTGATCTCTTCGATCATGCTCAGATCTTTAGTATCTAAGTTTTTTAGTTCTTTGATCTTTGCCTCCAGCTCAAAAATCGTTTTTTCAAATTCAAGAATAATCATAGTAAAACTTATACTCACCAACTCTATGTTAGTGACTCTAGCATAAATGCCGAGTCCTATGATAGATGATTTTTCAGGAGTCGGGATTTTTAATCAGGGTTTTCGCCCCTTCACAGGTGAAGTGCAACGTCAATGCACGTTCCAGTAGCCAGAATGATCACAGCCACCAAAGCAGTATCCGTCAAAAAGGAGAAAATTTTAAAAACGACGAGTAGTAGGTATATTAGCGTATCGGATTATCATCCCGCTTTATTATATCATACCAGATCTCGTTACAAATAGCCCATTACCTTGCTGAATTATAGCGATTTTGCATCCTTTGATAAAGCCGGTTAAAATGAGATCTGGTATCACACCAACTTGGTATACCATTTCAGGCTTTTGTAGCGCATGTAGAGGAAAAATTGCGTAGCAATCAGCCATATGGTCATTAGCTCAAAAAGAAGTGGTATCGAACCCAGCATATGCGAGTAATAGAGAATGACGGTCGGGAAAACAATAAATACCCAGAGGCAAATCTGATACACAATCGATGCATACAGAGAATCTCCTCCTGCAATTAATATTCCCCAGTGAGAAAGCAGCAATGTTTCGAGTACAACATCGAGCGCAACCAGATAAAACACTATTCTAATGTCCGCATAGAGAAAAGAAATGTTATCGGGAAACAAGCTTAATATTTTGAAAATCCATTCCGGCCACATGGCCAGCGGAATAGCAATTATTCCACCGAAAATAATGGAAATCGCAACAAAAATTCTGCGAGTTTTTTCGATGGATTCCAGATCTCCGCGTCCGATCATATTGGAGCAAATGGCAGCGACGGCTTTGTTAGCCCCTTCCCCTACAAAAAGAAAAAATGTATAGACGTTTATGCCTATGTTGTAGACGGTGGCGGCGTCCTTTGAGGTATAACTTACGGCAGTTTGCACTACATACCAGGCTATCATCGATATGAAATTGCCCAACGACATGGGAACACCAATTTTGAGGCAATCCAGAAAAAGTTTCGCATTAAATTGGCGATTTTCGAAAGTTTTATATATTTTTCTGTTTTTACGACTAAAAAACACCGCCGCCAAGATTGCAATTTGAACAAATTCCGCAATAACGGTAGCGATCGCAGCTCCCTTACTGCCCATGGCAGGAATGATATTTTTTACGCCGTAGATGAGTAGATAATCCAGCACGAGGTTTGTTACGACTCCAATGGTTACGGCAAAAGTAATTATTTTCGTTTTCCCCTGCCCCACGAAAAATGCCACAAACGCGACTCTCAGGGGCTGCGTAAAGGCAAAAAACATGAGAATCTGCTGATAGATTACACCTTCCTTCAAATAATATGACGGCAACGTATTGATATAGTTCGAAAAATACGCGATGGGAAAGGATATCACACAGCTGGCGATCGCCATATAAATCATCTGCCACGTAGGAGCGGCAAGTTTTTCGTATTGCTTCGAGCCATTGTATTGTCCGGCAAATACTTCTGCAACGTTGGCTATGCCCATAAACATAAACGTAAAAATGCACACGAAATTCCCGGACATAGTGACGGCGTTCATGGAGTCCATCGAATAGGCTGCCAGCATCGCTCTGTCAATGAGCAACATCAGAAAAATCGACGCCATGGAAATCATGATGGGTATCGTTATATTCAAAATGCTTTTAAGAGAACAATCTATAATTTTATGCTCTGATATTTCAGTCATTGTCTTTCCGATTGTATTGTTTTTTCGTATTGATCCACATCTCCGTTGAATTGTCTAACGGAACCATTTGCAACGATGAAAATAGAATTCGCAACTCTGTTTAAAAAATTGCGATCGTGCGTTATGAGAATCACGCCTCCGTTATAGGAAGTAAGCGCTGAGATGAGCGATTCTCGCATTTCTATATCGAGATGGTTTGTCGGCTCGTCCAATATCAACAGATTCGGAGCGTCAAGCGTGAGCGTTGCGAAAACCAGGCGCGCGCGCTCGCCTCCGGAAAGCTCTTTGATCAGCTGAAAAACCTTTTCTCCAGAAAATCCGAATCGCCCGAGATGCGAACGAATCTGTTTGTCGATGGCACTCGGAATCATTTCTTTCAAAAAATCGTAGGGAGATTTCATCACATCCAATTTTTCAAAAAGATCCTGTCTGTAAAAGCCGATTTTTAGCTTGCTATTGGCTTCACGTGTTCCTTTTTTCTGCCGCAATTCTCCGGCAAGAAATTTTGCGAAGGTCGTTTTACCGTTTCCGTTTGCTCCGACAATGGCAATGCGATCGTCAGCCATGACGGTTCCAGAAATATTTTTCAGAACAACTTTATCTCCGTAGCCGAGCGACACTTTGTCGTAGGACAATATATTAGACGAAAGAACAGGATTCGGTTCCGGAAAATTGAATGCAACGGTTGGATCATCCTGATCAACCGGAAGAAACTTCATTTTGGAAATTGCCTTTAGACGACTTTGTGCCTGTCGAGCCTTTGTTGCTTTCACTCCGAATCGTTCCACAAATGCCATCATATGCTTGCGTTTTGCCTCCATTTTTGCGTTGTACTCCTCGGCATTTTTCTGCTTGAGCGAATAAGTATCGATAAACGTATCGAAATTCCCGTTATATCTTGTGATTTTTTTATTTTTTAGATGAAAAATTGCATCCACGGTATCGTTCAAAAAATCTCGATCGTGCGATATTAAAATGAAGCTCTTCGGATATGTGTCAAGAAAATTTTTTAGCCAATCGGAAGTCTCTAGATCGAGGTGATTGGTTGGTTCGTCCAGCAGAAGCAGGTTCGGTTCTTGAAATAAAATCGCGCCGAGAGCGACACGCATGCGAAATCCTCCGGAAAAATTACTGAGTGGAGTATTTTGAGCTTCCTCATCGAATCCGAGCCCATTGAGCACAACCGCAGCCCGCGATTCCGCCTCAAAAGCCTTGATACTGATAAGCCGATCGTAAATTTCGGCCAATAATTCTGGATTGTCGGCATTTTCCTCCAGTTGTCGCAGTAATTTTTCCCGCTGCAGATCCTGGGATAACAAAAATTCTCGCGGAGTCATGTCGCCATCCGGCATTTCCTGCTTCACAGACAGAATTAGCTTGCCGTTTTCCGTCTGAATTTTTCCGTCGTCATACTGCAACTCTCCCAAAATAATTTTGGACAGAGTCGATTTGCCGCTGCCGTTGCGCCCCACAAGACCGACGTGCTGTCGGCCACTGATCTGCAGATCGACTCTGTCTAAAATTTGTTTTCCGGCAATGTTGAAATTTATATTCTGCAGTGTAAGCATGGCTGTGTCTCAATTTTATTTTCTATTCCAATTTCGCTCAAAAAATTTTCGTCGTGGGATACGATAATCATCGCTGCCGGATACTCATGCAGAATTTCCGCCAGATGATCTCGCGTTTCCAGATCGATATTATTAGTGATTTCGTCCAAAATTAAAAGCCTCGGCGAACGAACAGCGATTTTCGCTAACGAAAGGCGGGCGCGTTCCCCTCCGGAAAGATCTTTGCTCGACATATTCACCTCTTCGTTTTTGCGAAAGAGAAAATCATTTAGATGTCGGCGGATTTCTGCGTGAGTCCACTCCGGATTTTCCGCAGAAATAATTTCAACGGCAGATTTTTCCGGGTCCAAATTTCCGTAATGCTGATCCAGATAGCCAATATCCTGCGGATTTGGGACATTCCAATCGCCGGATTTCATGACATCAGCATCTCCCAAAATTGCTTTGACCAGAGTGGTTTTTCCACTGCCGTTGTCGCCAACAATGGCCACATGCTCTCGTGAACCGACCGACAGATTTATATTTTGCAAAATAATTTTATCCGCATATGCGACCGATCCATCAATAACCGAAACGAGGATTTTATCGCTCACATCCCGATGAGAAAGATGAAATTTCGGTGTAATATTTTCCGGCAGACGAATTTCCGACAGCTGCTCTGACAATTTTTGTTTTTTTTCGTCGATGGTCTTGAGCTTGCCTCCTTGAGATTTTTCTGCCTTCATAGCTTTCAAATCTCCGATACTTTTCATCCATCTTTTAGAGGCTACTTTTTTCTGGCCGGAAGATTTGCTTTTGGCAACGCGTTCCTGCTCTCGCATTAGATCTTGATGCAGATTTTTTTTCTCGCGCTTCAGCAATTCCAATTGATGCAAAATCGAGCGACGTTTCGAATGCATTTCGTTTATGTAATCATCGTAATTTCCATGAAAAATTGTGATTCTGCCATTATCGATATGCCACAGGATATCGATGCAATGACGCAGTAGCTCTCGGTCGTGGGTTACGATCATCAAAGTTCCGTAATATCCGTCCAACATGCGCATTAGACTTTGGCGATTATGCAAATCCAGATGATTCGTGGGTTCGTCCAGCAACAGCATCGACGGATTTTTGCCCAGAGCCTGCGATAGTGCCTTGTTAAAACGTTCGCCGCCGCTCAGCGAAGCGAAATCTTCAACAATTTGCGGAACATGGGCAATCCCAATGGCAGAATTTTGATCAAAAATCATTTTCAGCAACGACGATTTCCCAACGCCGTTTTTGCCTATGATCCCAATACGGTCGCCAAACGAAATTTGCGTCGAAAAATTCTCAAAACATATTTTTTGTGGAAAAGATAAATTGAAATTTTTTATTTGAATCAGATTATGCATAACGTTCTCCCTAAATCTTTTGCAAAAACGGGCCTGATATTTTTTCGCCCCCAAGCAAGGGATCTAGCTGAGAATTTTCATGATACTGATAACTCCAATTGACTCAGGGCATACTACACTATTGTCTGACGCATATCAACTGCCTTGCAGATGTTCGCCCGCTGACTCACGATTTTTTTTGGAGTGCAGATGAGTTAATAATTGATTAAATTTAGTTAATTACGCCTATTCACAATCGAAGTACAACAGAGGTAAGAACTGAAATTCGAGTACGTTATGAATTAAAAGTTGCAAGCATAGTCTATAGCCTAGAAAATTTTGTTAAAAAGCGTGGAGTGATAATTTTTTTTGGTTGCTTGTCTTGGAAAAGTCAGAAAAAAAACATAGACTGTTCCTAATTGCAAAAAAACGGCAACATAGAATCATGAACACGCTATTTATCGTTATTGTTTTAATGGAAGTATTGAGTGGAATCGAGATCGACATTTGCGTTCCGGGTTTTCCAGAGATTCAGAGCAGTTTCAGAATATCGACTTTCGCCGTTGAAGGATTGCTCAGTATTAATCTGTTCAGCAACTGCGTTGGAGCTTTGATTGCCGGGAATCTTGGCGATAGATATGGCAGAAAGCCGGTAATTTTATGTGGTCTTGCGCTTTTCATTCTGGGAAGTTTGATTTGCGCGTCTGCTCTGAACTATCCGATGCTGTTTGCAGGGCGTCTAATTCAGGGATTTGGCATATCTTGTCCCGCGTGTCTGGCCTACGTAATCATTCCTGACACCTATGACATAAAAACGCATCAGAAATTGCTGGGACTGCTGAATTTTTTTACGACGGCTTCCATGGCAATAGCTCCAGTCATTGGCAGTCACATCACTCTGTACTGCGGATGGCGGGGAAATTTCAGCGTTTGTTTGATCTGCGGAATCTTACTTTTTATTTTGGGATGTTTCTTTCTGCCCCGCGGAAAAAAAACGACGAAGTATCTCTGAGTTTGCTCGAATATCTCAATATTCTGCAAAACAAAAAAGTGATGACCTACGTTTTTACCATATGTTTTTTCGTAATTGGATATTGGGTTTTCATTGGCATGGCTCCGATTCTTTATCAGAAAGATTTGGGAGTGAAACTTGGTCATTTCGGTTTTTATCAAGGCACCATGGCCACGGTTTTTGCAATTGTCAGTTTGCTCAGCGAGAGATTGTTCACATGGTTTGGCATAAAAAAATGTTTTTTTGGATCGATTGCGCTCATTGTTGTGTCGCTTATTGATATTGCTGTGTTAATCTTGGTAGATGCGCGGAATCCAGTGCTGATTACCACGGCCATGGCTCTGATGTCTGCCGGACTGATCTGTCCCGTGAATATTCTCTGTCCGTATGCCTATAGGATTGTTCAGAAAGAAAAGGGAAAACTGAACGCGACGATCATGTCTCTCAAGTGGATTTCCACTAGTTTATTCATTCAATTTATCAGCTTTTTCTACTGCGGGAGTTTTCGAATTATCGGATCTGTCGTTGCTTTGACAATGATTATTGCGCTTTTCGGAAGCCGAAAATTGCTCAAAATCGATCTGACTTTAGAGGAAAAAGAATAATACCTATTTTCATTTAATTTAGAACGACCTAGTATTATTTACACAAAATAACAGTCTATTTTTTTTCGAATAATTTTTTTATTTCGGATTCGACGGCGTTTTTTACTATTGTCTGAAGATTTTCGTCCAACCATTTTTGGATAAGCGGAGTCATCACGCTTTTTATCATTTCCATTATGGTATTTTCGGATTTTTGGCTGCTGGAGGGTTCTTCCTTTATTTTTTCGAAATTTAGCTCTTCGGAATCCGGCAGATCGCAGCAGACAGAACAGACAACGCGTTCCGGCATTTCTTGTTTAGCGGCTTCTTTTTTAGAGGCGGAGTCGGTATTTTCCTGTATAAGTTTCAGGAAAGATCCCATGTCGGGATTTTTATTATTGTCTGGCATGCCGCCTTTTTTGATTTTGACGATGCTGCCGTCTCTGGAGACCATATCGGTCAATTCCAGGACAGGCGGTTCTTCGTCCATCACCATTTTTTTTATTGACGACAGCACTTCGTCCAGCGACATTTCGGATTTATTTTCGTCCATGGTGTGCTTCCTCACTTTTGTGGATTGCCCTTGACCTTGGGTGCGACATTTTTAGCTGATTGTATACATTCCAGCATAGAGCGCATATCCAGACTTCCGGTTAGAGCCAATATCCTGACAGCGGTAATCATCTTGGTCCTCTGGGACTGAGCCAAATTGATGCGGGAATCCAGCAAGCGATTTTCTTTTTCCCAGATATCGGTATTGGATTTCAAACCAAGATTAGCTTCTTCGATGTTGCTCTCGGTGCTCAGCTCAGCGCTCTGCACGGCGGATCGGCTGGACTGGATCATGGCATTGGCGGTAATATACGTGTTCCAATTGACCACGCACTCTTTTTTGACGTCCAGACTTGCATCCTCTGCGGCAAATTTCGCCTTCAGAGCCTGCTGATTGGCTATTGCTATTTGCGAGTATGAATTCCCGTTACTGACGGAATTCGAAAATATCGGAATATTTATTTCCAGCGATGCCGAATAGGTATTTTTGGAATTATTGTATTTTTCCTTGCTCAATGCGCGTCCTGCGTCCAAAGATAAATCGCAGGTTGGAGACAGTCTTCCCTTAGCAACATGCAATTGGCTCTCGGCGCTCTGTTCCTCAAATTTGCGCAACAGAATGACGCTATTGTGCTTCATGGCGGTATCTACCAGGATGTCCAGAGTCTCCGGAAGATCGAATTTCAGTTCCGGAAGTTTTATATTTTTTCCGGCCTTCTGTCCTGTAAGTTTTTCAAATTCCGATTCTGCTGAAAATAACTCGGTTTCGGCCTCGATTCTTTTGTAAACCGCCGACTGATAGTTCGCACTGGCAGCAGACACATCAGACGTATTAACGGTACCGGCTTCCAACATGGTCTTGTGCGCTTCCATTAGTTTCAGAAGATTTTCCTCCATCTTTCGAAGAGCGTTAACCTTCGTTTTGTAGAACCAAATGCTTGTATATTTTTCCAGCACATCTATTATGAGCTTCTGTTCCTCGAATTTTAGCTTATGGAATGCTGCGTTCGAGGCATGCTCCTCTGCTTTTATCGTATTTATCGTCGAAAATCCATTGAAAACGTTCTGATGAATCCGAACGCCAAAATTGCTGCTAGTGTTTTTTTCGGTGGTCTCCACTTTCTGAGGACCAAGCAGGCTATCTCTGGTTCCTTTATCTTCGATACGACTGCGCGACAATCGGGTATAGGCACTAACATCAGGCAGGAACATCATTTTTGCGTTGATGAATTTTGCGTCGGCAATATTTTTGTCGACTTTATTCAGGGCCCACTGTTTACTGCTGTTGTAGGCGGCCATGAGAGCCTCTTCGAAAGTCAGAGACGATTCCTTTTGAAGATCTGCCAGTACGACATTCGCAGTACCTTGTTTCTGGGAATTCGTTTTTTCTTGAGAATCCGCACTGAAATATGCAAAAAAAGCAAAAGCAGATACAAATAAATAACAGTTTTTCATGGGGTAACCTCAAAATAAAAAAGTAAAAAATTATTCACCAGCATTTTTGTTCAGTGCAATTTTTAGACGCAGCACACTTTCTTCTTTTCCAAAAACGCACAACATCTCGAATATGCTAGGGGTAATCTTCTTCCCAGTCAATACGCTTCGCAGCGGCTGAGCTATCTTTCCGAACGATAGTCCAATTTCCGACGCCAAATTCCGCAGAGATGTTTCTAGTGATTTTTCTGTCCAATCTTCTACTATTTCAAGCTTTTGGAGGGTTTTGGCGAGGGTTTCGATCGATGATTTTTCAATATCCGGAACGGAAAAATTATCCGTATATATTGTAGAAATGTCACGCAATTCCAGAAGAGTTTTGGAGCGTTGTTTCAGTCCGTTCATTCCCTTCAGCAGTCTAAGACGTTTTTCCTCGGATACATCTCCGATTATTTCTAATAGACAATTCAGCAATCGCTCATTATCGGCTTCGCGGATATAGTGGCCGTTGAGATTTTCCAGCTTTGAGAAATCCAGTCTGGAGGCGGATTTCCCAAGATTATCGGTGGAAAACCATTCGATGGCCTGCTGAATGGAAATAATTTCGTCGTCTCCGTGGGACCACCCGAGTCTCAAGAGGCAATTGCATATGGCTTCCGGCAAGAATCCCATGTCTTTGTAGCTTTCTATGCCGAGAGCGCCGTGCCGCTTGGATAATTTCGCGCCGTCTGGACCATGTATCAACGGAATATGACCGAACTCCGGCATATCCCAGCCGAAGGCGCGGTATATCTGGATCTGGCGGAAGGTGTTCGTCAGATGATCATCTCCGCGAATTACGTGGGTTATGCCCATGTCGTGATCGTCCACCACAACAGACAGCATGAACGTCGGAGTACCGTCGCTTCTCACGAGGACCATGTCGTCCAGCTGAGCATTGTCGACGGTGACCGTTCCCTGTACTATATCGTTCAGAACGGTTTTGCCGTCCAGCGGAGCCTTCAGGCGTATCACCGGACTCACATTGCAAGGAGCGTCTTTGGAATCGCGGTCCCGCCACATTCCGTTGTACTTCGGAGACATACCGCTGGCTTTGGCCTCATCTCGCATCGCTTCCAGCTCCTCCGGAGTGCAATAACAATAGTAGGCGTTTCCAGACGCCACCAGCTGCTTCGCCAACTCAACATGTCGAGAAGCTCGGGAAAATTGAAAAACCGGCTCTTCGTCCCAGTCCAGACCTAGCCATTTCAGTCCTTTGAAGATAGCGTCAACGGCCTCCGGCGTGGATCTGGCACGATCCGTGTCCTCTATGCGTAACAAAAATTTTCCGCCGTGATGCCTCGCCAATAACCAATTGAAAAGCGCAGTCCTCGCTCCACCAATATGTAAAAAACCCGTCGGAGACGGAGCAAAACGCGTCACCATAATCATCTGTAATTTACCCATAATAAATCAATAGCGCCTATTATATATCTTTAGTTTCCGAGTGTAAATCAGCAGGGATGTAGGTAGGACAACTGACACCCGAGTGTCATTACTCCAGTAATCGCATTCAACCGCATGGTTGGCAGGGTGGTAAGATGTGTGAAAAAATTCTTAATTTTGTGGAGAAATTTTACGAAAGCGAGAGGCATCGCTTGCCGAATTTTATTCCCGTTGGTCTTGGCGTCGGCATTTGCTGGTATACATAATCCACTATGAGGTTTCGCATTGATATGATATACTACAAGTGATATTAAATATGGAGAAAAGGAATGAATGCATATAGTGAAGATTTGCGCATAAGGGTTATCGGATA
>JAITDB010000105.1 GCA_031282785.1 Holosporaceae bacterium | reverse complement strand
AAAATCCGTTTCTGGTAGGAAAATCGTATCCTTGAAATTCATTGTATTCACCATTACTTAAGATGTATCGAAAAACTAAACAAAAAACAGCGAGAAGTCAATCCCAACGTGCCCAATGTGCCCAATGTGCCCAATGTGCCCAATGTGCCCAATGTGCCATTGGATGCGTTTACGGGAGTCATGCCACTCGGGTGGCAGTTATTCCAGATCTCATTATTGATCGGTTTTATCAAAGGATGCAAAATCGCTATAATTCAGCAAGGTAATGGGCTATTTGTAACGAGATCTGGTATTATTCCTAATCTATTTTGTTTTGTGTTGCAAACACAACTTGCATACAATTCAGCAGGTAGTGTAGCATAAACGCCCCCGGCGGCTCGCCAGGCAGCATGCTTGTTAGCGCCTCGATTGATTATTACGCCGGTTTTTTTATCGACTATTCTATGTTTTTTCGATTCTTTTTCATTATTTTTTTGGTTTTCGGGGATTGTTGGGTTGGCATTTGTTTCTACCTGCATAATGCGCACATTTGCGGGCTCTTCGTCAAACGCCTTGCTAGCGAAGGGATCTTTTACATTTTGGCGCGGCAGTGGAGTTGTATTTTGCTCAATATACTCGACATACTCGTTATTTCCAGTCGATGGCGTAGGTATCGGTAGCATACTGCCAAACATGCCTTCCAGCTCATCGTGGGTTATAAATTTCATGGCTTTGACTCCTATGGAAGGCGAATGTATGGACCCGCTTCCTTTGTATTCTGAAGCAAATACGCCATTTGAATTTTGATTAGTGAGCAAGGCTGCTAAGTATAATGATAGCCCTCTAATGGTAAAATTATCTTTCTTGCGTTCGTAATCGATGTCCATTGTAAACGCCATTGTAGGACTCACCATACGACCTCCTCTTATGGCTAAAATATCTTTAGATATGATCACATTTCCCACAAAAAAATTGCATCCCAGTGTTATGCCATCTTTGGGCACAACAATCGGAGACGATAGAGAAACGAGTTTATTTAGGGAATCACAATTGGCAAAAACAAAATCTGTCATTTCGAATCCGCCCGACAGAGGTTCTTTTCCTATCTTTCCATATGGTATTTTAAAGACAGCGTTCAGCATGCCTCCGCTTAAGCAATCGGAAGCTCCAAGGTATTTCATAAATTCGCCTGCATCAGACGCCGATAAAGACACTAAACAATCACTGGACTTGTCTGCCGCTCTTATATCTAACACTAAGGTGGCGTCGTCTCTGTAGACTGCCATACCAGTACCTCCAACAATGGCATTATGGCTTATTTCAAGATTCCCCTTTACATTGCTTAATTTTCGATACGAAGATATATTTAGCTCTCGCAAATTAATGTAGGTGGATAGTGATATGTTTTTGTCCAATATATCGATGATCGGCATGAATTTGCATGCATCTAAACTGTCTCCTAAAATGGATAAAACAAAATAATTGGCCGCTTTTTTCTGTAAACTAAGTCTTGCAGAGCATCCATTGAGATCAAATTTACCGAAAGAACATTTTTTGATGTTCCAGTGCATGTCGGTACTTAATTTTCCTGCAATCTGCGTGTTCGCTGTTGATAACGCCAGATCTGTGAATTCCAAATCATTGTTAATTTTGGAGATATGCGTTTTAAACGAACCTTCCTCGCCAGATTGTTTCAGAACGCCCAATAATGGCAAAGACACTTCTGCATTTTTAAGATTCGCTTCTATTTTAAATAATTCCTGCTGTCCATCAAGCGAATTGCTAATGGCAAGCTCAATATTTCCGCTTGCATATCGCTGTATGATCGAAAAAATTTTCCGGACACAGTCGGATTTACAGGCTATGGCAAACGATGCGTCCGGAATTTTTCGCTTGTTCATGCGATTTTTTTCCACGCGCGCGTCCTTACCAATTTTATTTTTGTGGAGCGGAGGATTTTTTCCCGAAAAAATTTCGTCTTTCGTTGTGGTGATATTCATCTCACTTTTCCAGAAATTATCCTTATGGGAGACGAAAAACGTACCATTATTCAGGCGACAATTTTTCATTTTTGCACTAGAAAGTTTCATTTCCAGATTGTTATTGGTTACGGTGCCAGTAGCGTTTACGTTGGTGATGAAATCATTTCCAACGGCGATTTTTGCATTTTTCATTGTGAAAACGCCAGCTCCCATTTGAAGTTTTTTCGAGGAACGGTTTTCCTGGAGACAAAGAGGCCCTTTTAAATCTATTTGAAACGACTCCAATTTGAATGCCGGGAGACAGCTTTTGAGCAATCGAGTTATGCCTCTGCAGATATTTTCCGGCAATATTGCTCCCATTTCGCGTATGCTAATATTTGTCAGTCTGAGGACTCCGTTCATGTAGGGATCATCGGAGGCCACAAAATCGTCCATGGGGATATCAATGTTGGTCATGCCTATGCTGGAATCGCCGTAGGATATACTCGTATTATCTAAGAATATTTTGTCTGCTGCTATGGTACCGGAGACGCTTCCACCATCTATTCTTTTTCCAAGAATGAGTGCCAGCGAGTCATCTTTCAATCGTCGAATGGTTCCGGCAGCAGCTATCAGATCGAAGGTGCAGTCTGCGAAATCCATTGTCGTCGTAGCGGAGCGTCAGGGCTCCGGACACCGGTAGATTATATCCCTCGACTATGTGCAATAGTTTATTGAAAGCAGTATCGCGTCCCGAAAGTATATAATATATCGATAGTGGATTCAGAGAGTTGATTTTCACATCATAGACATCGCTGTCAATTTTTTCTATTTTAATTTCCGAGCTGTACTGCATGTCTGGCAATACTATGGAAAAAGACAGTAGACGCGGAGCTCTTTCACCTATCACATATTCACAATATAAATTTTGCGGACTATAGGTCACTCCATTTTCTGTAATGGTTCAAGAGTAGATTAGATTGATTTTCTAGCCCAATAAGCTAGGATATATCAATGAAAAATAGATACATAAAAAATACCCATATTTCTGAATCCCAATTTAGGAAAATTTTACGCCT
>JAITDB010000073.1 GCA_031282785.1 Holosporaceae bacterium | reverse complement strand
TATGGGTATTTTTTATGTATCTATTTTTCATTGATATATCCTAGCTTATTGGGCTAGAAAATCAATCTAATCTACTCTTGAACCATATTATTTTTTTTTGCAAAAATCTTCAGCTGATTCCAGTGAATTTATATTTTGACATTCAAGAGATGGCGCAATGCGCTTCATGAGTCCCGTGAGGACCTTTCCCGGCCCTATTTCCACGGCTTTTGTCACGGAATTGGCTGCGACGAAGTTCATGCTTTCCCGCCATTTTACCCTGGACACCAATTGCTGCAAAAGCAATTGCCGAAGGTTAACAGATTCGGCCTGAGCAGTCACATTGGAAATAATAGGCTTGGCCGGAGTGTTAAAAACTACAGAATCCATTACTTTTGCCAATGCTTCGACGGCAGCATCCATCAGAGCGCAGTGAAATGGTCCACTGACTTCCAGAGATCGGACCATTTTTGCTCCGGATTCTTTAAATTTGGTCATTGCTTTTTCCACGGCTACTTTGTGTCCGCTGATGACGACTTGACCGATGGAGTTGTCATTTGCTATCTGTAGTACAGGATCTTGCGTTTTTGGGGCTGCCGCATCTGTTCCAGAAAATATTTTTGCCGACATTTCTGCCTTCAGATCCTCTCGTATGTCGGCCAGGACTTTTTCCACTGCTTCCAGCTCCAATCCTATGATAGCAGCCATGGATCCGTCATTTCTACAGGCCGAAGCCATGGCTAGTCCGCGAGTCCGCAGCAATCGAGCTGTATCTGCAAGCGAAATGACTCCGGCCGCGCAGAGAGCCGTGTATTCTCCCAGAGAATGTCCTGCAAAAAATCTGGCTTTTTCGGTGATATCCAGGGAAAAATCTTTTTTCATTGCTTGTACAAAGGCCATGCTGGCAGCCATAAGAGCCGGTTGCGCATTTTCCGTTAATTTTAAATCGTCATCGGAGCCAAAAAAAATTAAATCCGATAAATTAAACGAAATGGCCTCGTCTACTTCCCGAAAAACATCACGGGCAGACGAAAATGCATCATATAAATCTTTTCCCATGCCTATTTTTTGCGATCCTTGTCCTGGAAACATAAAAAGCATGCTTTCTCCTCATTTTTCTTCCAAAAAACGCATTCATTATTATAGATTACGCGACAATTGTAAACACCGCCAATGGTAACTGACAGTGGCTTTAATGAGAATATGATTCACGGGGTCTCTGATCTCAGGAACTATTTACAAACCTGATCTTTATTTAAGGCAGTTTGCAAACAGTTCCCATAGAGATGACAATAATTAGTGTGGATTATATATTGATTTTTGTTCCAATCATAAATATGTTCGCACTATTTTTGCCAACAGATGATATGCCGCAGGCTTCGCCATAGGCTTGAGCTCGAGCGCAGCTATCGCTTTTTATTCTGTCATACTCGATATACACGGCGATTCTTCTGTCCAAGATATATTCTCCGGCAAGCGTAAGCACGTCGGCGGTGGACTCTTCGCTGTCGGAGAATTTCACCACCGATCTGAAATAGCCTGCAGAAATCGTGAGTTTGCTATTGATAGCATAGCTGATTCCAGCAGAGTATATCTTTCCGGCATCGGCTCCGGGTTTCAGTCCGACTCTAGGATCGCTGAATGTATAACTTTCGTTTTCGTCGAAGGCGTGTCGATATCAGCAGTGGCGTATCTTTTGGATCTCAGCGACTTACCGTTGTCGGCATAGCCAAGTGCCAGCTTGAGATCCTTGTAACTAACGACTGCGCCGATGTTATAGGCTCTGATATTGTTTACCTGCACACCTTTTACGCTGGTTTTTCCTTCTCCGATCCATCCACACAGCGATATTTTTCCATTAAAGCCCTCTGGATCTCCGAATTCGTAGGCAATACCGCCGGTGATAATATTTTTCGAGTAGGCGGAACGCATGCCCGGAAAATTCGCTTTTTCTTCGTTGATTTCCGGATTGCGCGGCTTCGGATGCAGCGTCTTGAAGGGATTCGCGCTGCGACTGTCCGGCGTGAAGGATATGCCAAACGAGAAGCCAGAGAAATTCGGAGACATGAGCGCTATTTTCGCCGCTTTATTGTCGTCGAAGAGAAAGCACATGTCCACGAAGGATCCCGCAGATTCATTATAGAATATCGAGAGGTTTCGACTGGCAGCACCGCCATAGCCAACGAGAACGCTGCCTCCATTTATGGTCATGGAATCGGCCATTGTCGGAGTGAACCCGATTTTCAGCGTGCCGGTTTTTTCGGATCCTAAAAAAATGTAGGCTGTTCTCACAACTTGACTTCCCTGCTTCATTATTCCGGAGTTGGCTTTTATGCCCACCTCAAATCCGTAATCATATTGATTGCATTTGCTGAGATATTTTAAGAAAATATCGCCTTCTAGTGCAAATACGCTGCTTTCGTTACTGCCTTTTACATCTTGCTTTATAAAGAGCGAAGTAAAATTCAAGCAGCCTCTGAAGCTGAGAGGACAATCTATGCCATCTTCTTTTAATTTAGTAGCGACTATTTCATTCAATAGTTTTTCTTCATCTTTATCTTTGGTATCTGTTGCTAGGCAGATATTAATTCCGCCAAGTAGCAATAAAAGTACTCTTTTTTTCATTTATCGTCTCCATATTTCATTTGTTAATTCCTGTATTAATATTCTAGACATATTGTGTAAAAAAATATTTTTTGCTGTTATCTAAACATTTTTTCCTCCATTTTTTTTGAAAGCAATGACAAGAAGCACAATACTTCCGGTGAAAAACTTCAGATCTGACGGCGCAAGTCCCATGGACAGCGCAATTCCCTGCACCTGCTGATACACGAGTGCTCCCAGCAGCGGTGCCACCAGCTGTCGATTCAGTGTGGCATTTCCGATTATGGCTTCGCCGATCATCAGACTAGCGAGTCCGTGAATCAGAATTCCAACGCCGATTCCCACGTCCATGTAGTTTTGCAGCTGCACAATGAGGCTTCCAGCAAGTCCAAACATGGTTCCTGCAATGAATAATCCGAAAACAGTGTACTTCTCAATGCTGATTTTCTGCTGTCTTGCAAGACTCGGATTTAATCCTACAGCTCGGAATCTCAATCCGAAGTCTGTGCGCAGAAATACTGCGAAGGGAATCACGCAGACCGCTAAAATCGCCACGATTATCAGCATATTGTAACCGATATTCGCGCCGAACAATCCTGCGCAGTCGAACAAAGCGATGTTTGGTCTGCCCATGATGCGCAAATTCACGCTGTAGGCCATGGTACTGAGAATGATTCCCGCCAGCATCGAGTTCACGCGGAATTTTAGGTGAATTAATGCCGTGCAGATCCCCATAATTCCGGCACACATCATGCTAATGGGAATCGCAATTGACGCAGGTATTCCGGAAGACATGCAAACAGCGCAGATCGCTCCGCCCAATGGATATGCTCCGTCGGCGGTCAGATCCGAAAAATCCAGAAATCGAAACGGAATCATAATTCCATAGGCAATGATCGCCAAAATAAGTCCCTGCTGCAGTCCATTTATAATAAGATCGGTAGACATTTTTCCTCCCTAGTGTAATAAACTTTGATCCTCAAATTTGTGGAACATTTCCAGCAAAGATGATATTTTTAGCTCTGATTTTTCGCGTCCTCTAATGTCAACGACTATTCGTCCACGATGCATCATAATTAGGCGATCACCGTATTTCACGGCGTCTTCCAGATTATGGGTAATCATGAGCGTCGTAAGTCCCTGCTCACGAACGGATTTTGCGGTGTATTCCATCAGCAGAGTCTGCATCTTGGGATCCAGAGCAGAAGTATGCTCATCCAGCAGGAGGATTTTACTTCCGGAATTCATCGCCATTAGAGTCGCAATGGTCTGGCGTTGACCTCCGGACAAAACTCCCAGAGGTTGATCAACGAATTTTTCCAAACCTATCCGCAGCGACTTGATTTTTTCCACAACCTCGCTTCTGTGACGCTTGTAAAAAGAAAAACGCGGCATTTTCATTCGGCTCAGAGCAATATTTTCCAGCATGGTCATAGATGGAATCGTTCCTTTATTTACGTCTTGCACAACCTGCGATACTTCGCCACTGCGACGGATTTCTCCAGAATCTGCTAAGTATTCTCCGCTGATAATTTTCATCAGCGTGGATTTTTCAGATCCGTTGGCTCCGATAAGAGTGCAAAATTCGCCTTCCTTCAGCGATAAATCTATTCCTTTTAAAACAGGCTCGAAAACCCCGCTGAAGGATTTTTTTACATTGTTTATTTCTAGCATTTTAGCTCACTCCACAATAGTTGCGTCTTTTGGAATTTGAATTCCGAATTTTTCAGCCAATTTTTTATTCACGAAGCATTTGTGATCCTCTGTTTTTGGGAAAATCGGCGATAGATCCTGCACGGCAGCACCGTTCAGCAATTTCACTACCAGTTTTCCGGCGTTTCTGCCAACGGATTCGTAGCTCACACCGAAACTCGCCAACGCCAGACCGTCTCGCACCGATTGATCCTCTGCGTCAAACATCGGTATCTCCATTTTCTGCGCCTCTGCTGCAATGGTCGGCATGGCCGCGTGCAATCCGCTCGCTCCGACATAGATAAAATCGACTTTTCCGCGGAATTGCTGCATGCGAACGGGAATGTCTCGCACCTGATCCACCGGAATTGCCATTACCGATATATCAAATGGAGCCGCAGCTTTCTTCATCATCTCTAGCAATGTCGCGTCGTTGCTGTCGGAGGTAAGAGACAGCAAACCAACGGTCTTTGCGTTCGGCAGAATCGTTTTTACAAATTTCAGTAGTACCTCCCGATTCTGCATATCTGAACTTCCAGTGATATTATCGTAGCTGTGTTCCTTGTCTTTCAGCAAACCAGCTGCCACAGGATCCGTAATCGCATGAAAAACCAGTGGAATATCGCGAATCTTTCCTTTGGCAAACTGAGCAATCGGCGTTGAAATCACCACCATAACCTTCGGATTGCAGTCTTTCAGATTAGATACAGTTTGCGGAATCAGAGAGTGATCGAAGGCAATGTCAGCAATGACGATTTTTACCGCTTTATTTTCGATGAAGCCATTGCGCGCGAGCTCGTCTTTGATCCCCTGGATGGAAAGCTCCAAATCCTTGAGAGGGCCGTAATTGGCAATGGCCACTGTAGGTAAATCTTCCTTTTTCTCGCAGCAGGAAAATAAAGCAATTGACACAATTGTCGCGACGGCCGCCGTAAAAAACTTGTTCATAATAAGTCTCCGTATTTATACATGGTTCACTATGATAGTGCGTAGTATATGGCATCATCCGCCCCTTCACAGGTGAAGTGCAACATGGGAAAGATCTGGAATTAGAGTACGTTACGAATTACAGATTGTAAGCGGGATCTATTGAAA
>JAITDB010000039.1 GCA_031282785.1 Holosporaceae bacterium | reverse complement strand
ATTATAATTATATATTATAAGTGTAACATTATTATTTCCTCAAGTCAAGAAAAAAATTTCGCCAAATATAAATAAATATATTGCTATAGAGGTCCAATGTTTTATCAATTGTTCAATTGCTGCCAAGCAGGATGCTTAATGACGCGCGATGGCATCAATGGAGTAAAATAAATTCAGCGTGAAAAGATGAACAGAGAATTCAGACATGATTCTTTTTTTTATAATGGAATTAACTGATATGTGATGTGCACGACAAGTGCGCAATCGCCATAGCGCAGGCATGATCAATTCAAAATATTCTAATCAAAACGCCTATCTCTAATTAATGTTGCGCTATCGCTGAGGCATATAAAATTACGCATTTTTTAAAAATACTGAATGTCCAGTCTATTTATAATACCATTCCTCACAACAAACATCTAAAAGCTTTTTTAAGTAGCCTGGGGACAAGGTCGTCCAGCACTTGCCGCAAAAAATTAATAATGAGGAATGGTACTATACCAAGTTTCGCTCTAAATTAGCCATTAAAAGCTCTATATCCATTGGAAATAAGCCGTATTTTGGATACTCACAAATGGAACTTGGTATTATATCTCTTTGCAGTAAAAATGGCTTTTTGTTATTTTGTTGTTGACAACTTTCTTTTATCCTCTTATATGATAATCGTTAACTTATTCAAGCTTACGCTTGTAGTAGATAAAATGCTTTTTACGATATCTTCATAGTGAGACTTAAAATTGCCAAAAGATGAAGCATGAGAAAAGCATTTGTTAATGTTAATGATTCCCGTTAACGAATACTTAACTTGTTCAAGGACGTATTTTGTTGATAATGTAGTCTGTTTTCGTTACTAGGGATTTTTTACTATTTTTACTTTAATTTACGAGATTATGGAGAACATTTATGATTAAGCGCTTTCTTTTTACATCATACGCTGCTGTTATGTTATTTCATGCCAGCGATGTATTCGGTATGCTCAACATAAAGAATAATGTGATGGTATATAACATACAAAATTCTATTACAGCTTCACATCTGCGCACGCCAATGCTAAACAGTAGCAGTAGCAACAGCAATGATGAGAAGGAAGATGACTACGATGATAGATTCTGTGCGTATTCCCCAATAGGCACACATTCCACCATAGCGGGTCAATACACAGAAGATGATGATGTCGCTCCGATTTTTCCTATGACATGCTCTCCTTTTCAGGCGTCTTGGCATATTAATACGAACAATTATGGACTACTAGATACAGAAGATATCAGGACGGAGCTCATTCCGTTGCAGCCAGTAGATTTTCCAAAGAAAAGAATAGTAGAAGCTGCAACTAACACATATTCAGTCATGAGCGCTTCACCTACTCCCGATTCAGGCGATAACGTTATTGAGATTGATATCCCAGGACCTAGATATGCCGTTCTGACAGAGCCTGTAGAAGATTCTTGGTCGTCGTTTCAAAATATCTGCAATGAAAGTTTTAAAGGAATAGGCATAGAAATTAGCCCAGATAACTCGCCAGAAAGAACCGATTCGCGTTTCGGTTCCGATAGCGCGAGTTCTTATAAAGGCGAATCAGTAACCATGGATCATTTTTTTGCCGTCAGTAGCAAATCGAATAATAACATAGTCGAATCTCCAGAGAGACCTGATTCGCGTTTCTGCATTTTCCAAAGCACGCCGTCAAGCATCGCTACATTTTTAAGTAATCATCCGACGAGTCAGACGTCGAGTCAGAATGACGTCATCGAATCTCCCGAGAGGCCTGATTCGCGTTTCAATGCATATACGCCATCGGACGTCAGAGCATTTTTAAGCAATCCTAAGGCAGATCAGACGTCGAATCAGACTTATAATATATAAAGTAATCGGCGCGGCTACATGATCATCGGATCGGTAGCCGTCGACTTGAAAAAAATGAAAGAAAATGTAAACTACTCAGAACAGTTATTTGGAAAAAGTCGAATAGGAGATATATACCGTGCAAAAAACACTTTCTATAATTAAACCAGACGCTACTGCGAGAAATCTCGCTGGTACGATAAATTCTCGCTTCGAGCAGAATGGGCTCAGGATAATCGCTCAGAAAAGATTGCAGCTCACGAAAGCTCAGGCGAATAAATTTTATGAAGTTCATAAAGATAAAGCATTTTACGACAGTCTATGCGAATTTATGTCGTCCGGTCAGATCGTTGCTCAGGTTTTGTCCGGAGAGGATGCTGTTACGAAAAATAGAGAAATCATGGGAGCGACAAATCCGGCAAACGCCGAGATAGGTACGATCCGCAGAGATTTCGGGGAAAGTATAGAGCATAATGCCGTTCATGGCTCGGACAGCGAGGAAAATGCAGAGACTGAAATCGCGTTTTTCTTTAGCGGTCTTGAGATAATGGAGTAATTTTTGGAATAATTTGCGACGTGATCAGTTTTTGTAGAAAAATTTTTATCTCGATATTTTTTTGTAGTAGCTTTTGCCTGACCATTGCTCATGCATCCAGTGCAGAGTGGTTTGTGATAGAAAATATCGAGGTAAAAAAAAGCGATAGAAATTCACTGATTGCAAAACAGAGAGCTTTATCAGCCGCTCTTCGCATAGCGTTCTCTCGGTTACTATCTGAGAGACTAAAAGTAAGCGGCGGAGCATCTGTTGCGTCGTCATTTTCCGAACGTCAGATAAACGACTGTGTGTACGATTACTCCATAGATCAGGAAAAGTATTCCGAATCTTTTTACATAGGAGAGTTCTCATACAGATTCTGTAAATTGCGTGTTGCCGAATTATTTAGAGAGCGTGGAATAAAGTGCGATTCGTTTGATATTCCAAAAAAAGTCAGCGTTATAAAATTAGTGACCTACATAAGCGACTTCGTAACCAATATCAATAGATTGAAAAAATTCGGATGCTCTGTGGAGAGATTTTCCGGAGAAAAAATAATTTTTACAATTCGTAAAAACTCTATTAGCGATTTCGAAAAACTGGGCATACGCTATGCTATGCCGTAAATATGTTCCAAATTCGTTGTCCGTACTC
>JAITDB010000067.1 GCA_031282785.1 Holosporaceae bacterium | reverse complement strand
GAACCCTATCGAACACTTCTGGAGTTGGTTAAAAAGAAAAATCAGATCATTAAAAATTAAATTCACTTCTCTAGATGATGCCATATACTACGCACCATCATAGTGAGCCATGTATACCATCTCCAGATAAATTGATTACTCTGCATAGATCTAACGTTGGAAGAATGATAAATCCTCATTATTTCGGCGAAAATATAGTAAGACCATTCAAAAATGCTATTGTCAATTTTGTTTTTGTCGGCGGAAGACATGCGCTAAGACGAGAATACCAATTTCTCATAGATGCTGTTAAAGAGCTGGCCGAACGAAAAATTGATTTTAGCATTACATTGGTTGGGACTACTACATTACAAATTCCGGAAGAACTCCAAAAATATTTCATCTGCGAAGGAGCGTTAAACGCAAAAGAGGTTTATAAAAAGATCATGAATGCCGATTTTTATCTCATGCTTCTTGATCCAGAGAACGAAAAACACAATATCTATGCAACATCCTCATCTACTGGATCTGCGCAGCTGGTTTATGGTTTTAAAAAAGTACCAATAATTCACAGGAAATTCGCGCAACATTATGATTTTGACGATACAAATGCTATCATATATGACGGACGTAAACTCGCAGATGCAATGTATGAGGCAATCCTCATGTCAACAGAAAAGTATATAGAAAAGCAAACAAATTTAGAACGCTTAGCAAAGGAAATCTATCAGGAATCTCTGTCAAATTTAAGAGACATGATATCTATCACAGAAAAAGAATAGAGCCGATCCTTAAGATGCGAGTAAAAATTCCAGAACGGAATTCATTTTTGTCATGCCGAGATGTGTCAATTTTATTTTTTCGTCGGTTTTTTCCAGGAGATCCTGATCCACTAGAAATTGCATTTTTTGCTCTGACAGCGTTTGGCGAATATTTTTTTCCGGAATCGTTTTCCGGAGATTTATCAGAGGCAGACCGTTCGTCAGCCGCAATCCCATGATGATTCTCTCCGCCAGTTCCTCCTGATGCGAAAGCATTTTCTGCAGGTTTCGGGCGTTTTCTCCGTTTTTTAGGGTGGCACCCCACTCCTGGGGCGACGAAATTTTTTCCACCTCGTATTTTCGGCCATCGATGCTAATGCGACTATGCGCGCCCGGACCAATTCCGACATAATCTTCGTAGTTCCAGTAGCTGAAATTGTGACGCGACTCGTAGCCGCGCTCGGCGTAGTTCGAAACCTCGTAGCGGTGAATATTTCTGCTCGACAGAAAATCGTTGATGAGGTCGTAGCACTCCAGCTCGTGCTCCTCGTCGATTTTTTTATGACTCCGGCCGACAGCAAACGAAAAAACGGCGTATTTTCCTCGAAAGTCAGTTGATAGCAAGACAAATGCCGACAGCCGAAATCCACTGCCTGAATCAGGTCCTGCCGCAGATCCTCCGGCGTTTGACACTGGTAGCCATAGATAAAGTCCATGCTGAAATTGAAAAAAATGCCGGATACGATCTCGGCGGCTGCGCGACTTTGTTTTTCATCGTAAATCCTTCCGAGAAATTTCAGATTTTCGTTCTGGAAACTCTGAATGCCGATGGATAATCTATTGACGCCGGCGTTTTTAAAGTCGAGTAGTTTACGACGATCGAAGGTTCCGGGATTCGCCTCCAGCGAAATTTCCGCATCGGCCTCCAGAATACATTGAGACCGCAGCGCATTTAGCATATTTTCGACGGATTTTGCACTCATCAGCGACGGAGTTCCGCCTCCAAAAAAAACGCTGCCGATGTGCCGACCGGGAAAATTTTTTAGCTCGTTTTTCAGATCCTGTAGTAAAAATTTTTCGTAATCTTCGTAGACGGACTCGGATGCGACCACGCTCATAAAATCACAGTATGGACACTTGGATAGGCAAAAAGGCCAGTGCACGTATACCGCTAATGTTGCCACGGTGCCCTCATTTCCGCCGCCACGTATTCTATCCACAGGTCCGGACGTTTTTCTCGGGTGATTTTTTTCGACTGCTGCAGACGGAACTCTCGTATTTTTTTGTGATCTCCGGACAAAAGCTCCTCCGGCACGCTTAATCCGCGGAACGTCTGCGGACGCGTGTACTGATCGTGCTCCAGCAGTCCATTTTGGAAGGAGTCGCTGCTGATGGAATCCGCCTCGCCAACGACGCCCGACAGCAATCGAACGCAGCCCTCTATGATGGCCATGGCGGCCACTTCGCCTCCCATTAGTACAAAATCGCCGATGGATACTTCCTCAAAACCATAATGATCCAGAATGCGCTGATCGACACCTTCGTAGCGACCGCATAGCAGCGTAATTCCAGGAGCGTGACTGATTGCGGACAAATCTTTTTGCTGCAGCTGACGTCCACGCGGCGAAAAATAAATTTTTTTGCAAAGCTTGGCGTCGTTGGAAAGAGATTCATAAGCTATTTCGAAGGTAATCGGTGACAGCAGCATGCCGGATCCGCCGCCGTAGGGAATCGCATCAATTCTATCGGATTTTGCTGGAAATTTTTTTAGATCCATCAGATTCAGACGCCAAATATTTGCCGCAAGAGCCTTGCCAATATTGGATACGCCCAAATTTCCCGGAAACGCTTCGGGAAAAATTGTGAAAACGTTAGCACACCACATTAGTTTTTGTACTCGCTAATGGCTTCGGACGTTATGTAATCGAAATTTTTTGGAAAATACTCTTCAAGAAACGGCACAAAAAAGGTAACGCCATTGTGGGAGAGCTCGATTACGTCGCCGGCCCCGAAATCATGCACACTTACGATAGTACAGACATCGTCACGGCCTCTCACCTGCAGCGTTTTCCCAATCAGATCACAGATATAATACTCGGATTCCGCTAATTCCGGCAGATCTGCTCTTCTGATGTAAAAAAATGCGCCTCGCAAAGATTCTGCGGCATTTCTATCGGCTATTCCCTCCAGCGACAGCACCACTGAATTGCCGGAAATGTATCGTATAACGCGGAACTCGTATCCGTTGCCAGCAGCATCGTAGACACGACGATAGCGGCTCATGTCTTCGGAAAACAACGACGCTCGCACAAAACCACGAATCCCAAACGCTCCGGTAATCTGCAAAATCTCTATTAAATCGTTGTTTAAATCGTCGTTTACCAAATTAAGACGTCGCTTCCTGCTGTTTTAGCCGCTCCTGAGCCTTTTTTCCCGGAGCAGATTTTTTCGGAGTCTCCTTGAGAACTGGCTTGTCACACAATCCCTGGGAATACAGCAGCAGAGTCACTCGGTCAGACGCCTTTGCCCCAACGGAAAGCCAGTATTTGATCCTGTCAGCGTTTACCACAACGCGAGCCGGATCCTCATGAGATAAAAACGGATTATAGGTCCCAACCTTCTCCAGGAACAATCCGTCACGCGGATTCCGGGAATCAGCTACAACCATTCTGTAAAAAGGACGCTTCTTGGCTCCACCACGAGCCAAACGAATTTTTAAAGCCACGAAAATCTCCAATATTCATTTTAACCAAAGACATTTTTAGCAACATCAATGGAAAAAGTCCAGAAAAAAATGTACTCTTCTCAGACTTAACTTACTATCCGCCGGATTAAAAAAAGAAGAACAAATTCGATGCCGCATGAGCCTCTTCCATTCTGTATTACTCAATACCAGACCCTCTCGCCACCTAGCACCATACGGTTGTTTGGGGAATTCGCTTGAACAATCTCCACCGGAGGATCTTCCTCCATCTCGCCTTTCCTTGGTGCACTGGAGCCACAATTTACTCACATCTCGGCCGTCCTTTAGCATTCCTCTAAGAAAGAGGCCATGTCCAAGGACGACAGTGCATTTTTTCTATAGTGCCACGGAGAGAGTTAGGCCTGCGGAGCATCCCTTGCGTCCGTCGCAGGTTTTCCCGACTGTTAAGTCAATATGCATGGCATCGTTGATTTCTCCGCTGATTTTTGCGTTGAGTTCCAGATGGGAAGAGGAATTTTTTTCAAAAGAAGGAATTTCTTTACCGCAGCAGGTCCCGCTCAAATTTCCGCCGAATCTTTTGACGAATTTAGCACCGACGGAAGCAGCGAGATTATCGTTGGTGAAACGCAGGCTGACTCCTGCTGCAGTCTTCAGATTGTGAAAATTCTTGTGATTGACCGATGCATATTTTATTTGAATATTTTCCGGGATTATAGACATGTAATCCAGCTGGATTTGTGGCATGAGAGCAACGTTTTCTTCCAGCAGCAGAGCGCCGTTGCAGCAAATACCAGTGGAAAATAGATGGGTTCGGGCGTAGTAGTCACGACTTCCATTTCCAATATTGCCATAGGAACATAAAAAAATCAAATTGCCGTAGTCTTCTATGTTCCAGCACAATTTCAGACCTCCGATAAATCCTGATCCAATGCTATTGCTACTATCGTAGGAAAGATTTTCTCGACTGGATCCCAAGAAGACGGTTGGCACGAGGTTGATGCCGTCCCCGAGCAAAAGCGGAATCGCATCTACGCCAAACACAATGGTTTTGCCGTTGCTACTGAGATCGCTCCTCGTGGAAGTCTTGAAATTGTGATGATAGGTCATGGTCTTATTCCAGATATTGTATTTCCCCGTAGAAATTAAAGATTTGTCGTAAACGGCGTCGCTTACGTCTGCCAATATAGACAATGCTGCAGAGTGCATCGTGTTCAAAGGCAGATAATTATCGAA
>JAITDB010000012.1 GCA_031282785.1 Holosporaceae bacterium | reverse complement strand
CCTAAATTGGGATTCAGAAATATGGGTATTTTTTATGTATCTATTTTTCATTGATATATCCTACCTTATTGGGCTAGAAAATCAATCTAATCTACTCTTGAACCTAAATTTATTTTACCGTCGCTAAACAGGATCAGCAAAAAAATTGTTTCGCCCTCTAAATATCCGGTGAGTGTATGGAAGCAGGAAATTCCCTACGGCATAGCGCGTTATCTTGTGGAGGCTTTTGTGTGATAGTCGGGAATCTGTTGTCTAGGTGATGTGATATGAAAGACAAAAAGGATCTAATTCCGATCGCTCTAGCTGCAATAATCGCACTTGTAGTTACCGGTCTCGTTAGATTACTTATGCCAGGCGTATCTTCTGTAAATGCCAAGAAAGCCGTAAATGATCAGATATCAATGCCGGATATTCCTCTGATGTCCAAAGATAAGACCAAGAAAAAATCGTCGGTGGTTTCGGTGTTGGTGCTGGCGCGGGATATCAAAAAAGATGAAAAAATATCCGCGGACAGCTGCGTTTGGAAAAAATGGCCGGAAGACGTGCTCCAGCCATATTTTATCGCCAAAGACGGCAACGAGATCCCTCTAAATAACGGCGCCGACTATAGCAACGCCATGAAAATGTGGGCCAAAAACGATATCCCAAGTGGCATTCCTCTCACTATGCAAATGTTGACCGACGAAGATCCTGTAAAAAGAATCGAAAGAGAAAAGCAGGAGGCTCTTAAAAAAGAACAAGAAAGAAAAGAAAAGATGAGAGAACATTTGATAAAACCTGGCATGAGAGCAATTACGTTTCCGATTAATCAGAAGACAAATATATCGGCTAATATGATCGCTCCTGGAGATATAATCGATGTGTTAATCATAGAGCACAAGGGAGAAAAAACAAAAACACACAAATATAAAGGTCTGAAAATAATCGCCATTGATGGTTCCATTGAGGCTCGTTCCACCATAAACACAAATACCAAAGCCGCGCCTAAGAGTGATGGAATTGGAGATGTGATCGGAGCAGTCAAGACGACAATAAACACAACTCCTTTGGCTTCTCCTAAAAACGTTACTCTCGAAGTACGAGAGGATATAGTGGAAGCAATGCTGAAACAAGCTGGCGAAACAGGCATAACAATTTCAATACGTAATCAGGATGAAGCGATAAACGAAAAAGAATTATATTTGGATCTAGATGAGGAACCCGAAAAAAACGCCATCATAAATGATATTCTAGAAATAAATCGTCACACTTCCATGGAAAAACTTCTGGAAAATAAAGCGAAAAACGAAGCCCATAAAGATAACGTCGAGCAGCTGATGGATAACATACACGCTGTCAGCGGATTCTATAGTGGGAAGTCAATGGAAAAACTTCTGGAAAGTAAGGCGCAAAACGAGGCTTCTAAAAGTAACATCGAACACTTGATGGATAACATACATGCCGTTAGCGGATTTTATAATGGTAAGTCGTCGGAAGCTGTGGCACAAATTCCTGTCCAGGAGAAAGAAAATGAAGAAAAACTTGAGCGATTAATGGATAACATAAACGCCATCAGCGGATTTTATGGCGGGAAATCGTCTGCCTCTCTGGTAAAAAAAGCCACGGATGAAAAAGAATCCAAAAAAGTAAAGTACGAAATTGTTTCGGGAAAAGTCGTTGGAGAAGAGGTCAAGCCGGAAGAAAAAAAAGCAGTAATATACAAAAAATTAACGGCTCAGGAAATAAAGTTCGATAAAAACGGAAATATTGCCAGTGGCGATTCCGGAGGGTCTAAGTAGATGGTGTTGTTATGCGGAGATATAGCATGAATAAAAAATACTTATTTTATATTTGTTCAGCCATGCTCTTTTTCTTTGCAGGAGATCCGTGCGTTTGGGGTAAAAATAACAGTGCCATCAAAACGAGCCTGAATTCAGTTGACGACAACGATGATCTGCAAAGTAATGGCAATTTTAAAAGAAAAGAAAAAAAATCTAGGTTTTCTTTTGGTAAGAACAAAAAAAAGCAGAAAAAAAGAAATGGAGAATCGTTTGTGCAAGGCAGAAATATACGAAAAAATTTTTCAGCAGCAGATTCTGATTCTATTGCAAGGACGGAAGAGAATCTTGTTATTCCCGAGAGCAGTGTTTACAAAGAAATTGAAGTAAATTCTGTGAATTTTATAAAGCTCAACGAGAAAATTAGCGAGATATTTATTCCGGATCCCAATGTTATAGATGTGCAGATGCTAAACAGTAATTCTCTATACATTTTGGGATTATCTCCGGGAGTGACGTCTCTGGTAATAAACGGCAACGGTGGAAAATCGCTGGTGGACTGCAAGGTACGGGTCACATATCCGCTGAAAACCATAAAGGAAGCGGTTTTTGAGATGTGTCCGGACGCCAAAATCGAGCTGATATCTTTGGATAGCTCGCTGGTTTTGAAGGGGAAGGTTCCGTCTCCGGAGATGGCGGCAGATGTCGTGGAAATTGTCGGAAAGTTCGTGGACGCGGCAAAGATCATAAATAAACTGGTCATTGAGACGTCCACGCAGGTACTGTTGAAGGTCAAAATAGCCGAGGTCACAAAAGGGAATTGACAAAGAGTCTGGGGATCAACTGGAGAGCAATATCGGCCAGCAAGGACATAGCTGGAGCCAGTTACGGATTTGTAACTGGTAATTCGTCTACTTTTCTGGGTCTTGATACCGCAGGAAAAGAATTTGCCAAAGAAGGAGGAGTTTTGAGCGCCGACCTAAAAGGAGGTCGCTGGATAGCTCATGTTGGAGGAAAAAGCGGACTTTCCGGACTTCTAGATGCGCTGGCCAACGAGCTCTTTGCATCGATTCTGGCAGAACCGACTCTGGTGGCGTTATCTGGCTCGAGCGCCGTGTTCAAGTCCGGAGGCCAGCAGGGATTTACCGTAACTCAGCAGGGAAGCAACAACAATACAATGGAATTTAAAGATTGGGGAACATCCATTGAATTTACTCCCATTGTTATTTCGGAGGACAGAATCACCATAAAAGTTAATCCCAAGGTTAGTACTCTGGCGAGCACTGGCAATAACTCTGCTCCAGCGTTGACGAGCAAGGAAGTATCCACCACCGTAGAGCTGGGAAGCGGAGAAAGTCTGGCAATTGCAGGATTACTACAGCGAAATACCAGTACTTCCGCTATTGAAACGCCGTTTTTATCGGATCTTCCGCTATTGGGTCCTTTGTTTCGTCAAAGTAGCATATCAAAAACAGAAAAAGAATTGGTCATTATCGTTACGCCTTACATAGTGAAGCCGTCCTCTAAAAAATTGAAGACGCCAACGGAAATGATTCCAAGATTATATTCCCCACTGGAAAATATTTTAACAAGAAAATTCCATAAAAACGTAAAAAAATGTCAGAGTGCAGGATTTTCCATTAGATAATTCGGGGAATTAGGAGAAATGGTATGAGGAATAGAAAATTTTTTATCGAGAGCATATGGTTTTCTGTCCTGCTGCTGGCCGGATGCGAAAAACAATACAAAGCAGACGACGGCTATGTCCATGAAATTCCTGAAATAACTGTGCAGAAAAGCAAAAATATTTCACTTTTCTCCTGGAGCCAAGAGAAAAAATTTCCGTCGGATGTTTTCAAAAAAATGTTGATTTTTCTTCATGGGGCAAAAGAAGATGGTATTGAAAATATTGCTATTTCTATTTTTTTTCCTTCAGCCGTAAGCGACGAAAAAAAAGAAAAAATAAAAAAGCAGGTCTGGGCAAGTGCCTACGAAGCTGGATTCATAGCGAGCAGAATCCTGGACGCAGGAGTTTTTTCAAGCGAGGATCAGGATATTAAGGTCTACATTGATCTTTTAAAATATGATTTGCAGGAACCAGATTGTTCTCTGTGGTCAGAATATATAGGTGACATGGATACTAACAAGGATCTACCAAAATTCGGAGCTGCCGACAGATACAATCTGAAAGAAATGATTGCCAACGGCGCGGATCTTGTTACACCGAGAAAATATAAAGGCCCCCACACGAAAAACGCCATTAATGCCATAGGTACTTCTACAACCAGCACTGGGCAATAGTTTTTGTATTCCACTGCTTACTACTCCATGCTTTTTACGCTCCTTCACGATTGTGCTTGCAGCGCCTGCGTTAATGCTATCGCTATTAGTTGCAGTGTATGCGAGCTGTGTCTGTAACACAGAGTTGAATCTAGAAGATTATGCGACTGCTGCCCGAGCAGCATGACTCTATCAACGGGTGCAGTGATCATCCTTGCCGACGGGTGGTAAGCTCGGTGTTCCTTTTTCTTGCGGAAAGTATCTCATTATGTAATAATTTTTGATATCCAGGTGTGGAGTGGATTAATTTTTAGGGGAATTTTTTTAGGGTTTTTGTGTTTTGATTACTTCGGCAGAGTTAATAAATTTAGTAAAAACCTACGATCCTGAAGCCAACGTTGACATGCTCCGAAAGGCCTACATGTTTGCGATGGAAGCTCATGGTAATCAGAAGAGGGCATCAGGATCGCCATATTTTTATCATCCGGCGGAGGTCGCTCGGCTGCTAGCGGATTTGCGCCTGGACGTGCCATCCATAATCACCGGATTGCTCCACGATGTGCTGGAGGATACCAGTGTGACCTTCGAGGAACTGGAGGAAATTTTCGGTTCCGAGGTAGCGTTTTTGGTCGAAGGCGTTACCAAATTATCCAAAGTAAGTTATTCGTCCAGTAAAGCGCATCAGGCAGAGAATTACCGCAAATTTCTGCTGGCCACGTCTCAGGATATAAGGGTGCTCATTGTGAAGTTGGTAGATCGTCTGCATAATATGAGGACCATTAACTATATTGCTTCTTTGGAAAAAAGAAAAAGGATCGCACTGGAAACCACTGAAATTTACGCTCCACTGGCCGAGAGAATTGGCATGAACGTCATCAAGGATGAAATAGAAGACATCGCGTTTTATCATTTGCATCCGAACGAATATCGAACAATTTCCGTTAAACTCGAGCAAATAAGAAGCAAAGACAACAATTTCGTTCAAAATACCATAACGGATCTCACTCGCGTTCTGAAGGACGCTGGCATAGACGCCAACGTAAGCGGAAGAGAAAAAAAAGCATATTCCATCTGGAAAAAAATGCAGCGCAGAAATATTTCTCTGGAACAGATCAACGATATAATTGCTTTTCGTGTGATAGTCAAGACAGTGGAACAGTGTTATTTGTCTCTTGGCGTGATTCATACGCATTTTCAGATCATGCCTGGACGTTTTAAGGATTACATAAGCATTCCGAAGTTGAATAATTATCGATCGCTGCACACCACCGTTATTGGTCCGCTGAAACAGGGTATAGAGATCCAAATTCGCACCGAAGAAATGCATCGAATCGCAGACGAAGGCATTGCTGCTCACTGGTCCTACAAGGACGGTAACGTCATTCCCAGTGGCGAAGATCCGAAAAAATATAATTGGGTCAAGAGCTTGCTCACCATTCTGCAAAATTCCGGAACTCCGGAAGAAATTATGGATAATTCGAAATTGGAGATGTTCGAGAACGAAGTATTCTGCTTTACGCCGGCCGGAGATCTCATTACTTTGCCGCGCGGCGCAACAGCCGTAGATTTTGCCTATGAAATCCATACATCCATAGGGAATACCTGCATTGGAGTCCGCGTAAACGGCAAGATGGTTCCGCTGAAAACCGTGCTCCGCAACGGAGATCAGGTGGACATCATCACGTCGCCCTATCAGCATCCGGAAAGTTCCTGGGAAAGATTTGTCGTCACCGGAAAAGCAAAATCCTGCATACGAAAATTCATAAAATCTCAGGAAAAAGCAGAGTTTGTGAATCTCGGATTGCAATTGGTGCAAAATATATTTTCCTCTTCCAAAGTTGCGTTCTCAGAACAGCTGATCGATTACAAAAGTTTTTCCTGCACCTCCATTGAGAAGTTTTACAACAACGTTGGCAGAGGCATTATATCCCTGAACAGCGTCAGAACCATGATTTCTGACGGAGACAGCAGTAAATCGCTGATGGAAGACGCCGTTTGTCTCATGGATTTCAGTCCTGGTATTGCCGTTCATTTCGCCGAATGCTGCCATCCGATACTTGGAGATAAAATAATTGGAGTTCTGGTCCCACAGAGAGGAGTCGAGGTGCACATAACCAGTTGCGGTCATCTGGGCAAGGGCAAAAACGTCTTCGTCCGCACCAAATGGAACAAAGACGACGAAACCGAGTCAACTTTTATTGCAAGACTGCGTATCGTGATCATAAATAAAACTGAAAGCTTCGCGATTATTACCAACGCCATCAGCGCCAGCGGTGCCAGCATCACCAATATAAAAGTAGAGCACAGATCCGTTGATTTCTTCGATCTGCTGGTGGAGGTCCGCGTGAACGACATGATACATCTCGGAGAAGCGCAAGCAGCTCTGAGAACCTGCGCTAATGTACGATCCGTTCGACGCCTCTAGCAGAAAAAGATACATCACATATCAGATCCAGATATCTTACTATCCCGCGGGGATTCTCACTGCAAAGCAATATGACGTTTTGCATATCTGCAATTTTTTTTTGAGGACCATCGAAATCTGTCATAAAATTCTGCGATGATATTGCAAAATATCTTGAAATTAACGGAATTTTTATAAGCTTCTGCTAATATTAGTGGAAAGTATGTAGTGCATCGTGATTCGAGAGAAAAAACTGCATATACAAAGCCAATTTTTAGGCTCTATTGGATATATTTTTGCTTTTATTGAAAAACATGTGGTGGTAAGATTTTTTTCGTATTTTTTCAAAAATGATGTTTTTTGTTGTTTTGTTTTTTTGATAAATGAGCCTTTTATACATATGTATACTTGCTAGTGTCGATTTATTGTTTAAGTGAAATAAGAGGTAGGAGATGAAAAAAGTTATTTTAGCGATGTATTATTTGAGTCCGGTTTTTTTTGCGAACGCAGAAGAAGTTTCAAGCAAAATAGGATTTTACTGTGGAGTTTCTCTGGATGAGACTTTATCTTCGTCGGAGTACAAGATGGATTTCAGCATGAGTCCTGAAAATTTTGAAGGATGTGGCGGTGTTGTCAGATATAAAAACGACAGCACGAAACTCGGCTACGGAGTATTTTTGGGATGCGCCGGAGGAAGCGATTTTTATTGTGCTGCTGAAGTCGGAGTGCTATTCAGTAATTTTTCGCTGAATAAAACTTTTTCGGATTATGAAGCACTGGAAACACCCAGACTCGAAAGGCGCGGATCTCCCTAGACATTTCTCAAGTGCTCCTACGGAAACGAATACCAGGTCGCCTTGAAACCGGGAAAAAGTTGTGCTCTGAGTGATTCCAGAGAGATAAAAATTTACGGAATATTAGGAATGGCTATGAGAAAAATTTCGGTACGATATGATTATGCTGATCCTGATCCCAAAACAGCACGTCCTAATAAATTTGATAAAAATATACAGGCTTTTGTGCCAGGGGTCGGGGTGCAGGTCCAATTGAATGAGCACTGTGCTCTGGGTGTAGAATACAAGTGCCAATTATATCCGAATGCCAAGAATACCAAGAATTTTGTGGATAATGATTATGATTATGACACAGCTCCTAGAAATTATGCGTTGAAAACAAGGCAGAATTCGCTATCTCTGCGTCTGGTTTTTAGTTTGTAGCGACGCTGGGTTCACCAATTCAGAGTAGTGTTTTCTAGATTTCGACAATGAGACTGTTAATATTCGGCAATTTATTCTGATCTAGTGCGTCAGAATCGAGCCGGCGCCTTATCTCTGTTGCCATTCGTTCATGAAGGGGGCAAATACCAGCACGTATGTTTCGCTTCTCGTTCAATTTTTCCTACTATTACGACACGAGTGTCATCGAAAAAATTTCTCGGATCTAAAAAGTCTCACAGTTCTTTTTGGAAAATATTTTCGAGAAATTTTTCAAGAAAAATGTCTATTCCCTGGTTTTTTTATGGAAAAGGCAGTCGTCGTTGATTATAATGCATTGTTGGACGTGAAAATTTTTTTCTGGTCCAACGTTTGTTATTTGCTACTTAATTTGATGGATATAATGAATAATAGAACCAATACATTGTTTTTTTTAGCTATTGCTGCTTTGGGATTGCCGTCCATTTGTTTCTGCAGTGCTGATTCGAATAAAGATACGACTTTAGATAAAAGTAAGACTGCAGTTACTGCGTCTAAGGATAACAAGCAGAATACTCCGCGAGCGCTGGTGGAGCAGGTGATAAAAGACGCCATTGCTTTAGTTTCCAGCAATGTTACTCCGGATCAATTTAAGAAGAATATCAAAGATATTGTGTACAATACTTTTGCAACGGAGTCGATTGCGCGCTTTATATTGGGCAGCAACGCGAAAAAAATCACGGCGGAGGAGCTGCAGGCATTCATGGACGCTTGTACGAACATGATGATTTCGTTTTATTCATCCAAGCTGTATGAATACCGAAACGCCAGTGCAGAAGTGACCAAGGTCATGGAGAAATCTGAGAGTCATTGTGTGGTACGAACGATGATAGCCAAAAAGAATGGCAATGTATCGGACAAATTGGTGGTAGATTGGTCTGTGTATATCATAGACGGGGCTCCACGGATATTTGACGTTATCATCGACGAGATAAGCATGGGGCAGGCTCAGAGAGCGGGAATTTCCGGATTGATCAAGAAGAAGGGGCTGAAAAAATTTCTTAGCGACTTCAGTGAGGAGAACAAATCCCTCAATTAAGAAGCGAGGCATCGATTACTAGAGAGGAAGTGCATGCGCATACCGATAAAAATTTTGGAACACGGAGTTGGACTCGCCATTCCGATCTACGCGACCGAAGAAAGTGCTGGTCTGGATTTGCGAGCAGCCGTAAATGGTGATACTTTAATAAAGTCAGGAGAGAGAGTGCTGATTCCTACGGGAATGTCAATGGCTCTTCCTGTGGGATTTGAGGCACAGATTAGACCAAGATCCGGTTTGGCCTATAAGCATGGAGTAACAGTGTTGAACAGTCCGGGAACCGTTGACAGTGATTATCGCGGAGAATTAAAAGTTCTTTTGATTAATCACGGGAAAGAGGATTTCGTTGTGGAACGGGGAATGAGAATTGCTCAGCTGGTGGTGCACAAATGTGAACACGTTGTGCTGGAGGTGGTGGATTCGTTGGATGAGACCATCCGTTCTGAAAACGGGTACGGTTCCACTGGCGTAAGGTAGTTGTGGTAAAATAGAGGGAAAGTATATGCGTCGTTATTTTTTTGTAGGTTGTTCATTGTTATTGGTAGCGTGTTCGTCTAAGCAAGATGACGTGAGCAGAAAAAACGTTGATGCTTTATATAACAAGGCCTACGCGCAGATGAGAGCCGGAGAATATTCCGATGCTGCTACGGATTTCAAAGAGATAGATGTATTGTTTCCCTATGCGGCCAAGGCAAGTGTAGGGCAAGTGTTATCTGCCTACTGTTATTTTCTAGCGTCCAATTATCAGGAAGCCATGAAGTTACTGGAAGTTTTTCTGAGGTATCATCCATCTCATGAGCTTGTTTCCTATGCGATGTATCTGCGGGCCATGTGCATATACATGCAGGTATCGTCGGTGGGGCGCGACGCAAGAGCCGCCAACGAAGCAAAAATCGCCTTTTTGGAACTCGTCCATAAATTTCCCGATTCCGTTTATCGAGATGACTGTCTGAAAAGGATTCTCATATTGGACGATATAATTGCTGCACATGAGATGTCTGTCGGAAGATTTTATCAGCAGAATGGCAATGCTCTTTCTGCCATTGGCAGGTATAATTTCGTCATAACGCGTCTGAGACATACCAAGCATTGTCCGGAAGCTTATTATAGGACTGTCGAGTGTTGTCGCACCATTGGACTCAACGCAGAAGCCTCTGGAGCCTACGACGCGCTGCTGAAGGAATATCCAAAAAATCACTGGAGTGAAAAAGCAAAAACGATCATAAATCTAAATGCTGATCGCAAAAATATTTCTCCCAAAAAATAATTTTTCCCGAAAATAATAAATGGGATTGCTGAATAATGGCTGCAAAGAGGTTTTTTTTGCAGTTTTTTATGTCGTTGTATCTTTTTGGTATACATGGCTCACTATGATGGTGCGTAGTATATGGCATCATCTAGAGAAGTGAATTTAATTTTTAATGATCTGATTTTTCTTTTTAACCAACTCCAGAAGTGTTCGATAGGGTTC
>JAITDB010000065.1 GCA_031282785.1 Holosporaceae bacterium | reverse complement strand
GAAAAATTCTATCTACATTTGAAGGAGACCGAATGGCGTTTTAATCATAGGCATGAAAATATTTATAAATTGTTGTTAAGTAGGCTAAGAAAATCTCCTCTCTAATCTACTCTTGAACCAAATTAAATTCACTTCTCTAGATGATGCCATATACTACGCACTATCATAGTGAGCCATGTATAATTCCTGGATTCTTGGCTCCACTGAGAATGACGAAACAGATTGCCACTTCTTTACGAGTGTTTCCATCTCCGTCATTCTTGCAAACGAAGCGCGGCGAAAATCCATAATTTCTGCCAAGATTATCTTATAAAAAATATGTCAAAAAAACGTTAACCAACGTGATGTTGGATCTTCTTATGGAGTTATGCCACTGGAGTTATGCCACTCTGATGGCAGTTAGGAAGTTCAATTGCCAAAATAATCCCAAAAATTTTTCTCAAAAACTAGACTCAAATCAGGATTAAATTCTAAATTCACAACAGCTGTCCTCATAACTAATAATTAACTAGAATTAATAAACTGTTGACTTTTCTACCTTCAAAAAATCATGCGTAGGTCTTGGAACGGTAAGCTGGCGCTCTTGCGTCTAGCGGCTGCCATGGGATATACTAGGGTCTGTTCTTCTGTAAATCAGGCACTGAAGAGTGCTTTGCGTCGGAGTTTTGATGTTCGGCGGGCGGATACTGACGCGGATACGGTACGTCCTCTTGCTCAGACGGCGTTAGCGTACCTCTCTTGCCGCAGGATGTTAACAAGAGAACCATCAATAGAAAAAAAGGGATATATTTCATGTTTTTTTTCCGCAGTAATATTAGTAAGTATATGGTATATTTGGCGTCGTTGGTAGTCCTTTGTGCATGTGATCAGACGGAAAGCATTCATCCACCTTTTGCGAACAGTCCTGGATATATGAAAGAGAGCGTTGACTTCGATGATATCGTGTACGACGCCGACGGAAATGCGGTTTCACTGGCCGATTGCAAAGGCAAGGTTGTAATTATAGCATTTTCCACTACCTGGTGCCCGAATTGTCCGAACGTACTGCAGTCGCTGGATAATCTGACAGCAAAAAATATTCAGGATCTGAAAATAATAGCTCTCAATGTCGGAAACGAAGATATCAACGAGATCAAAATCCACTATAAAGTAAATAATATTCAACTGCTGGACATTTATAAATCCGTAAAAAATGACGCGATGAAAGGCATTCGAGGCGTGCCGGCCTGCCTGGTCTTCAATACCGACGGAAAGTTCGTCTGCGGATATCTGGGAAAAGGAATAGACTTCTGCTCCAAAGACTTTATTGAGTTCGTCAATCAACTTCTGCAAAAAAAATGAGTTTTGAATGGCCAAAATAAAAAAAATTCCCCTGAAAATTCTTCTAGTAAGCGTTATGCTGTGTTCTGGATTGCTATCTAATTGCAGTGACGAAGAAAGCGCTCCACAAGATATCCCGGTGGAAAGCCGGTCCACCATAACCCATGAGGAGGAAGGCCCCGGCCTCAGGAAAAAAAACAATCAGCCAGAGGAAAAATCTGCTGCGAAAGATGCTTCCGGCGAAAAAAATCAGAAGGACATCTCGCTGATCTGCTATAAAAGCGGCGTTTGTCTTGTGAAAGATCGGCGCAGCATCAAAACTCAGTCGGGACTGAACAAAGTCATCTTTCAGGAAATCGATCCGATGGTAAACGTGGAGTCCATAAATTTTCGCACTCCCAAAAAAGGAAAAATCCGAGTGGCCAATTTCGTGTTTAATCGTCAGGATCTATCGCGCTACAATTTATTTCAGCGTGCCATCAACGAGGAAATTTTTTTTCAGCTGACGGAAAGCGGAAAAATAGAAAAAGGCACGTTGCTCAGTCTTTCGAAGGAAAACGATTTCCACCACGCCATTGTAAAAAGTGACGGAAGATGCGTCATAATGCCGTTGAGCAGTTGCATTGCCGTGGGAGAGAGTACCATGAAGCAGGTTGGGCAGAATTCCCTGGATTTGCAATTCGAGGTGGACGAAGCCGACGACATAGACATAGAGATCAGCTATCTGACTCCCAATATACACTGGAAGCATGTCTGTTTGGTGGATGTGTTTGAAAAAATGGACCGCGTAGACATTGTCTCCCAGGCTCTGATCGAAAACGATTCGGACTATGATCTGGATAATGTCGACATTGTCTTCGATACCTCTATTCCCAGCCTGAATCACGAGGAAAAAAGCGCATATATCGAGCCGAAAAGTGTCCTCAGCTATAAGCGCAAGCTTTCCGTAAAAAAGAATTCCAGTTCCATGTGCGTTTTGAAATTAGCTAAGGAAATCAAGCCTGTAATGGAGCACATAATGCGCATACCGTTTGATGTCATTAACGGTTCCACCAAAGAGACGAGCATTTCGGTGAAAAATCTGTTGGTCATCGAAAACATGACCGCTCTGGGCATTGGCGCCGATTTTCACGACAGCGAAGTCCTGCTGTTCAGTCGCATGCAGGGAGAACGGACTTTTTTGGGAAAGCGAAAACTGTCTTCTGTTACTAAAGGAGAAGATTTCGTCTTTGAAATCGGCAATACAAGTGGTATAACAGGAAATGTGAGATTAACCGACACTCGTAGGTTGTCCGAAAAAAATGTGGAAAATTGGGTTAGAGTCCTGGTGAAAAACGATAAAACCACAGACGTCACTGTATCGATTGTGATAGATGTGGATGGTTCCTGGCGCATTTCCCGAGAAAATTTGGAGATGCAGAAGTCTGATAAGCCATTGTGGCGTCTGGCGCTGAAGCCAAATGAAACAAAAGAATTGCATTTCAGAATGATAACCGAAAATAAATAAATGGAAAAATACAGGATGGAAATAATACAATATCCCCATAATATTTTGTCGAAAAAATGCGAAGAAGTGGTCATCGGAGACAAAGAATGCACCCAACTACTGGACGAAATGCTGATTACCCTTCACAGAGTCCGCGGAGCAGGATTGGCCGCTCCTCAGATAGGCGTGTCAAAAAGAATCGTGGTGATAGACCTGCAGGAAGAGCCGCCTAAGATATATAAAATGATAAATCCAGAATTTACCTGGAAATCAAACGTTCTAGTGGAATCCACCGAGGGATGTCTGTCGATTCCTTTTCTGCGCGATACTGTTTTGCGTCACGAAAGCGTGTCGGTGGAGTACCTGGACGAAAATTTTCAAAAATGCACCATCGAAAAAGCCACCGACTATCTCTCCTTCTGTCTGCAGCACGAACTGGATCATCTGGACGGAAAAGTCTACCTAGACAGATTGAACAAAATAAAACGCGCCAGCGCCCTGCGAAAATATAAAAAATTATTGAAGGAAAACGCTGAAAACGGAGAAAAAAATGCTTCCGAATGATCTCAAAAGTATGAGAATTATTTTTCTGGGGACGTCGGATTTTTCGCTAAAGTGTCTTGCTGCTCTGGAACACGACGGTTTTAACGTTGTGGCCGTGTATACGCAGGCTCCGAAGCCGTCCGGGAGAAGTTACCAGATAAAAAAATCCGCCGTGCAGGAATTCGCGGAAAAAAAAACGCCCCGGATACCGATTCATACGCCCAAAAGTCTGCGCAACGAAGAGCAACTGGAGTTATTTCGCGCTCTGAAGCCGGATCTGGCAGTGGTTTCGTCCTATGGCCTGATCATTCCTCAGAATATTCTGGATATTCCCACCTACGGGTTCATTAATATTCATGCATCGATTCTTCCGCGCTGGAGGGGAGCGGCTCCCATTCAGGCGGCTATACTCGCCGGAGATCGGGAAACCGGCATTAGCATCATGAAAATGGACGCTGGCGTCGATACTGGTGACGTCATAGCAACCCGATCGCTTGCGATTACTCCCGAAACCAACCATGGAGAGCTATCGGAAAAACTCGGCATCATGGGAGCAGAAATGATTCTGGAAACACTGCACAATCTCGAAAAAAACTTGGCCGGAGCGCATCCGCAGCCGGAACACGGAGCTACCTACGCCGCAAAAATTTCGAAGGAGTCATGTCGGATCAATTGGAACAACGCGTCTGAAAATATTTTGAGACAGATTCGCGCATTTTCTCCGGTTCCGTCTGCATGGAGCGAAATAGAAGGCGTGCGTGTGAAAATTCTCGACGCCGCTGTCGCTCCAGACGCTTCTCTCCCTCATTCCGCGGGCACGCTGCTTGAAGACGGTGCCGTCTGCTGCAGTATCGGTCGACTGAAACTACTGGAAATCCAGCCGGAGGGAAAAAAGAAAATGAAAGCAGAGGATTTCATCCGTGGTCATAAAAATTTTTTGGGAAAAGCGTTCGCATGACCGCAAAAAAAAACGACCCGAGCAGTGAATCTACTACCGTCAATTGTGAAACAGATACGTTAAGCGATAATCTCTCGGAGGAATTGAAAAATCTCACGGCAGAATGGCTGGAGGAGCTGCGTGTTCAGCGTTGTTATTCGGTTCATACTCTTTCTGCCTACACAAACGATCTGAGAAATTTTTTTCATTTCCTAAGCGGTCACTTCGCCGAAAAAATATCGCTCCGGATCCTGCAGCAGCTAAAAATTTCCGATTTCAGAGCATGGCTATCCGCCCGCATTGGTAACGGCATGAGCGCGAGATCGAACGTTCGAGCATTGTCATCGGCGAGATCGTTCTTCAACTTTTTGGCCAAAAAAAATTTGATGGATCTGAAGGTAATTCATGCCGTGCGGCGTCCGAAATTATCTGCTTTGCTGCCGAAGCCTATAAATGAGAACGTCGTTTTGGACTTCATAAACCTCGACACATTTTTCGACGAAGATCCCGGCTGGGTAACCGATCGCGACCGAGCTCTGTTCACGCTTTTGTATTGCACGGGCATGCGCATAAACGAAGCATTGTCCATAAAAACGCAGGACGTAGCTGCAGAAATAAAAATAACCGGAAAGGGCAAAAAAGATCGCGTGGTACTTCTTCTGCCTCTGGCTCTGGAGCGAATAAGAAGATATATTTCCAGCTGTCCCCATGACATTTCCGGCGGATATCTATTTGTGGGAGTGATGGGGAAAAAATTACACGCCTCCTATGTGGATAATCGTTTGCAAAAGCTGCGCATCATGTATAATCTTCCGGATCATGCCAGTGCCCATGCCTTTAGACACAGCTTTGCGACGCATCTTCTTCAGAGGGGGGCGGATCTGAGATCGGTGCAAGAGCTTCTCGGACACGAATCGCTCTCCAGCACACAGATCTATACGGACGTGGATGACTATAATATACTGAAAATATATGAGAAATCTCATCCTTTGGAGATAAAAAAATAGTTGAAGGTGAAACATGCAGAAAAAAATCAGATGTGTTGTGGGAATGTCGGGCGGAGTCGACAGCGCCGTCTCCACTTTTCTAATGCGGGAGCGCGGCTATGACGTCGTCGGCTGCACTTTTAGAATGTTCGATTCACCAGGATCCCAAAAAGCCGTCGCTGATGCCAAGCAAATCGCGGAATTTCTTGGTGTGAGGCACGAAGTCGTGGAATGCGCAGCTGATTTTAAAGAATATGTCATGGATTATTTCGTGAATTCCTATGAAAACGGTCTGACTCCGAATCCCTGCATAATGTGCAACAAATTTTTAAAATTTCACTATCTGGACGAGGTACGAAAAAAATACGACGCCGATTTTCTCGTCACCGGACACTACGCAAAAATAAAAAGAAACGAGGCAGACCCGTTTTCCTCCGTCGAACTACATCGAGCCGAGGATAAAACCCGTGATCAGAGCTATTTTCTCTATGCCGTCGATCCGAACATCCTGCGCCGCGCCATATTTCCTCTGGGAGGGTACGCCAAGCCGACAGTTCGGCAAATCGCCGCTCAAAATGGCATTCATGTGGCTCAAAAATCCGATAGCCAGGACATCTGCTTTATTCCAGACAGAGACTACGTGTCCTTCATCCGACGCTATTCCACCAACAACAGCGGATTCGAGAGCGGCAATATCGTCGACAGAAATGGAATCGTGCTCGGTCGGCATAAGGGCATCGTGAATTACACCATTGGCCAGCGCAAAGGACTGAACTTGTCCGGTGGACCGTTTTTTGTTTGCGCCATCGATGCCATCAGAAATGAAATCGTCGTCTCCCATCTGGAGAATCTGCGCGAAAACGTAGTGCATCTGCGGGACGTAAGATTCCTCAACGGAGAATTCCTCGGAGATTGCCAGGTACAAGTGCGACTCTGCAGCAAAAGAACCAACGCCAGCGTCTGCAAAAACTCAGAGGAATACTTCGTACAGCTGTACTCTCCGGAGTTCGGCATCGCAAAAGGACAACATTGCGTGTTTTTTGACGATACCCGAGTAATCGGCGGCGGAATAATTTGCTGAGCAACTGGACTCCCACTCTAAAAACGCGGATTTACTATAATTGATGTGTACTGCATAGCATCAGCTATTTAAGGATCCGATTTTTCTTTATAGAAGTTGCAATAATGATATAGAATGCATAAGACGAATTTCGATGATTCATGTATCATATTTAGAACAAAACGATGGAATTACGTTATGCTGCAATTTATTGAGATCAGGGGAGCGCGTGTCAATAATCTGAAAAACATCGACATCGATATCCCTCTGGGAAAAATCGTTGGCATTTGCGGAGTATCTGGATCCGGCAAGAGTTCTTTGGCGCTTGGAGTCCTGTATTCAGAGGGATTTCGCAAATATCTGAACGCACTCTCTGCCTATTCCAAAAGACGCATTTCCCAACCAAAAAAGGCAAAAATCGATTCGATACGCTACTTGCCGTCTACTATCGCACTGCGCCAGCGTCCTGCGATTCCTGGCATCAGAAGCACCGTCGGCACTATGACCGAGACTCTTAACGTCATTCGGTTGATGTTTTCGCGTCTTGGAAGTCATCCGTGTCCCAACGGTCATATGGTAGAGCCGTCCATAGAAGGAATCAGAGACTGGGAGTCCATTCGCTGTCCCCAATGCGGAGAGAATTTCGAGTTGCCCGGCGCCGAATCGTTCTCCTTTAACTCCGGCGGAGCCTGCAGCAAATGCGAGGGACTCGGTTTCGTGCGCGTCATCAATCCAAAAAAACTGATTCCAGACGAAAATCTGACCGTAGAACAAGGCGCGATTTCTCCATGGCGTATGATGGGACGAACTCTCAATCCGCTCATCGCCAAAGAACTGGGAGTGCGCATCGATGTTCCCTACAAGGACATCACCGACGAGGAAAAACATATCCTACTGCATGGCGAAGAAGGCATTCATCAGGTGATCTATACCAACGACAAGGGAAAGGCCATTCCGCTGAACATAAATTATGAAAACGCGTATCTTGCGGTCATGAACAGTTCCAAGAGCTCCAGCGAAGTCACTTTATCCAAAGTTGAAAGATATTTCGATGCAGAGGTATGTCCCGAATGCGGCGGCAGTCGGATAAACGCGCGCACGCTGTCTAGCAGATTGTGCGGCCATAACATAGGCGAAGTATCTTCTTTTTCCATTAAGGAGCTGGACGGCTTTGCAAAAAAATTATCGAGCGGTCCGCCTCCGGGATTGGAAAAAATCGCCCAGGAATTACTAGGAGAACTCAATATCAAACTCGAAGTACTGAATTCGCTTGGAGTTTCTTATCTTGCGGTCGACAGATTGGGCAATTCCCTCTCCAACGGAGAACTCCAGAGGATCCAGCTGGCGAAAATCATACAAAACGACACCACCGGCGTGCTGTATGTGTTCGACGAACCATCCATCGGACTGCATCCCATCAACATCGAAGGAATTGTGAAATCTATTAGGTATCTTGTAGAGAATGGCAATACGGTGCTCTTCGTGGATCACAACACTCTCCTGCTGAAAGAAGCTGATTACCTGATCGAAATGGGACCGAGCGCAGGAGAAAACGGCGGACGTGTGATATGTCGCGGAAGTCCGTCGGAAATTATCGCAGACGAGAATTCGATCATCGGGCCATATCTTGCAAAAGAAGAGGAAAATCGCTCCATAATCGAGCCGCAGAACGACGTTTTTGAACATGGAGCAATAGAAATCCGCGTGAAAGAAAAATTCAATCTGAAAAATTTGACCGCGCGATTTCCCGTCAATAAATTATCGGTGGTTGCCGGGGTCTCGGGATCAGGCAAAACGACGCTGGTTTTGGAATGTCTCGTGGAGGCCATTCGAGCGAGAAACGACAAAACATCGAATACCACACTTCCGGATTTTATAGAAAAATTAGAGACAGCGCGTGTCAAAAACGTGCAATTCGTCGATGCGGCTCCCATCGGAAAAAACAGCAGATCCACCGTGGCTACATATACGGGAATTTTTGATTTGATACGAAAACTTTTTGCCGGCACAGCGGAAGCCGTCGCCAAAAAATATACCGAAAGCTGGTTTTCCTATAACAACGCACAGGGAAGATGTCCTGCCTGCGAGGGACTCGGTGAAATGGACATAGATATACAGTATCTGCCGGATCTTTCCGTGCCATGTCCAGATTGCAACGGAACCCGCTACGACGCAAAGATCGCAAAAATCTTCTATGAAGGAAAATCCATTGTCGATGTGCTGACAATGACAGTCCACGAGGCTATTAATTTTTTCGCAAAGGAACCGAATATCCAAAAAAGACTGATCAACATGGAACGTATAGGCCTCGGATATCTAACGCTGGGAGAAGGAACGCCAGAACTCTCCGGAGGAGAAGCACAACGCATGAGATTGTCCATGGAAATCAACAAAGTGCATAACCATACGCTGTTTGTGCTGGACGAACCGACCATCGGACTGCATCCCAAAGATGTGGAAGTGCTGATTCGCACGCTGAAGATCCTGATTGCTAACGGCGCGACCGTCGTCGTCATTGAACACGACCTCGATGTCATAAAAAACGCCGATTACGTCATCGAAATGGGAGAAAAAGGAGGTCCGGAAGGCGGAAAAATTATTGCAGCCGGACATCCATCTGAAATCACAAAAAATCCGCGGAGTCTAATCGCCCAGTGGATGAAATAATCACGCATTTTTTTAATGCCGAAGAAAAATTTCGCCAAAAAAATGTGCTCTTCACCTTCGTTATTTTCATATAGTCACTTCTTGAGTCCAAAAATAAAGAGCAGTCTCAATTCCGGTTGTTGACGCAGATCTCTAGCATGTGATATTCTAATAACAGACCGTAACATTTTTGGCAAAATATTTGTAGAATACATGAGGTTATTATGAAAAATTGCTTTTTTTGTGCTAATGAGTCTTTGTCTGTTTGATGTAAAAAGCATGAACTATAGAATAGTGTATCCCATTTCTGAGTTTTCTCCCGGAATCCGTGAAGTTAATGTGACAGTTACTCCTGTTCCAGACTACACCGTTGATACCACTGGTGTTAATAACGAAAAATATTATTTGGATCTTCCTCTCATTCGTAGAGTGTATATTGATTTGAAAGGCGAGCCTATTAATGAATGCACTGAGAACGGATGCATTCCTGTTTCATTGGTAAATATTAGCCACGTGAAAAAGGAAGGCGGCGGTTATACGCAAGTGATTTCAGATGAAGTTGACATTATCTGGGAAAGACCTAAATCCCAAAGCCTATGGGTGAAGAAGATGGTCGTTGATTCTGATAAAAGATCTATTCGGTTCACGCTGTCATCTCCTTGGCCAAAGCCTAAAGATAACACCACTACTACTGATAAAATTAATAGCATGTTTAGTGGTATCAACACTATTTCTGGAAAAGTAGAACTTTATAAAGAATTAGTAGGTTCCGTCGAGGGCACTACTGATATACTTGTTCCTAAGCTGCCTGATGAAAACACCAAAGCCGAAGTCACTTATAAAATTTTTTCGAGAAGTTGGGGCGTCATTAAAAAAGATGACAACAGCGATGAAATAAAGGAAGCGAGTGGCTCATTTGATTTTTATGCTCTTACTTTATATACGGATGAGCCAAAGGGCATCTATCCCAACTCTCAGGTCTGGAGTATGATATTCATTGATCATGAAGGGAATCCCGTCATAGATGACTTTAGGTATCCAGAGAGATTCGAGCCTGTGGAGTAAATAAACTTTTTGATATCGTCTTTAAGATTGTTTCTGTACAAGCTGAGATTGTCTAAGTGTAGCGATTTGATTTCATTTTCCGAACAGCATTCAGATAAAGCATACTCCACCGACGCGCCTCTAAGTTGCAGAAACGAATACATCAAACCTCGAAGAGCAGTGATTGGAAACATGTGAAACGTCTACAAAAACTGCTCTTGAAGCCGAAAAACGCGTAGTGCGCGACAGTAAGTTTGTTCTTCTTTCTAATCCACAGGGTAGTATACATGGCTCACTATGATGGTGCGTAGTATATGGCATCATCTAGAGAAGTGAATTTAATTTTTAATGATCTGATTTTTCTTTTTAACCAACTCCAGAAGTGTTCGATAGGGTTC
>JAITDB010000063.1 GCA_031282785.1 Holosporaceae bacterium | reverse complement strand
GAACCCTATCGAACACTTCTGGAGTTGGTTAAAAAGAAAAATCAGATCATTAAAAATTAAATTCACTTCTCTAGATGATGCCATATACTACGCACCATCATAGTGAGCCATGTATATCATCAAGTCAGAAATATTGTGGGATCATTGGAAATGGTCGGCTCAGGAAAGTGGTCCGAAGATGATTTTTTGACAGTATTTTGCTCTAGAGATAGAACAAAAGCCGGACAAACAGCTCCTGCATGCGGATTATACTTCGCTGGAGTAAGATATCTTAAGTGAACGTTTCCGTAGTAATGCTAAACATGTGATGACATCTGGATTAAATCCATAGAAAAGAGGCATGAGACAGTAGAAAAATACCGCTGGTATGGTTCTGTTTTGGAGATGTTGCCAGCGGTATTGTTTACGAAATCGTGAAATTAGTGCTTGGTATTTTTTCGGTCGAGTTTCTTTACTCCCTTGGCAGAAATTTCTGCTGAAGCTACATGAGCGTCATCTTTGCAGACGTCTAATCGATATTTTACATCATCATTTTTATCGTATAATCCGATCAGATGCGTATCCCATTCCTGGGTATTTTTTCCTGGTCTTAGATAGACATATCTGCTTTGCAGATAGTTATTTTGTCCGTTGTTGATGGCACTGATGTCAAAGCGATATGTGACGCAATCGCTACAAGTGTTAACAGAGTTTATGGTTATGTTGCCATCATCTTCGTTAACATCGGACTTGTTTATTGTAACTGATATGTTGGGAGCTGTGCTTATAATAACGGTTTCCGGACTCGTATCGGCTAAAACCCAGGAAAATACACAGACAACTGAAAGAATTCCTATAATAAATTTCGACATTTTTTTATCTCCATGCTTTATCTATAGCAGATATATAATGACAAGTAAACGTATTATCAATCTTTTTTTTTTTATACTTTTTTTGGCAATCGTTTTTAAGCAGATGCATGGGAGTCTGAGGAATAGGGGGATTTGTCTCAATTTGGGGGATCTGCAATGCGATTTCTGATGAAAATATCATGGTCGGGGCGAGAGGATTCGAACCTCCGACATCTTGCTCCCAAAGCAAGCGCGCTACCGGACTGCGCCACACCCCGAAACGAACTCTTCCAAAGACGATAGAAACGAATTTGGAATACCGATATCTTTTACACCAATAACTAAAACAATTCAATAAAAAATTTGTGGTAGCTGTTGAGCCTGTGAATAGCGTGGATAAAAAATTTTAGATGATATTTTTTGAGCTAGTCTTTTGTAGTTATGATTATTTTTTTCTGCTCCGGGGTTTCGTTTTCGTTAATAAGTCTACGGATAACCTGTGGATAAAAAGTGGAAAAAACGAGTTAAAATCGTTGGCGTCGATTTATGCACAAATAATTAACAGGTTTTTCTTGGAGTTATACATGGCTTACGCACAGATTTATCCACAGATTTATTTTCACGGAGCTCGGTTTAGCTCCCAAAAAGATTTATGTTCTCTGAATACCTTCCTGAATTTCTTCTAGGAGAATCGCTGACTGTTGCTCAATAGCTTTTTTTGCAATTGACTTCGTTGGAGCGTTGTTCTAAGTTCTCGCTGGAAATATCTCATTATGCGTTTTCTACTCTGTAGCGGGGATCATTTTTTCCCTGTTATAGGAGCGCTGGAACGCTTTCTTTGGTAGTTCAGCCAAATTTTTTGTATAGAATTTGCGGGACATTAGCAGTTCACTTCGACAGTGTTTGAGTTTTTTGACTTCTTTCAGGTCTTCGCCGTCGACAACCATAATGGCGCTGAGTTTTATTTCCACAAGATCTATCAGTATATCTAAAGATTGCTTTGATAACATGTTATATCCTATACTTACCACCAATATTCTGAGCTATTTTGTTAAAAAAAAAGTTAATACGATGGAATTTATTTTTCTCGAAAATATAGCAATAGACGAATTAAGCAGAGAGGAGTCTGTTTTGATAGGTCTGGACGTGGGAGACAAGACTGTTGGCATAGCCATCTCGGATCGTCGAAACAAAATTGCTTCTTCGGTCGCAACTATTGCTCGAAAAGGGAACGACAGCGATTTTCGAGAACTGCTAAAACATCTATGCTCCTACAAAGTTGGTTTGATTGTCTGCGGATGGCCAGTGCAAATGAATGGCATGGTCAGTAAGCAGTGTGAAAAAGTTCAGGATTTCATCGAAAAATTATCGACCTACACGGAAGCGAGCTTTGCAAAATGGGACGAGAGATTTTCTACCAGCGTTGTGGATAAAATCATGATTGCAGCAGATTTATCCAGAAAAAAACGCAAACAGCTGATAGATAAAACGGCTGCGGCATATATTTTACAAGGAGCTCTGGATTTTTTGAATCGCAGAACCGTCGAACTGACTAAAAACAATCATTGCTAAAAAAGAGCTCAGTTTTTGTTGGACATCGAGCAAATATATTTTAATATATTCCAGTAGCCGGCCACGCATCCCAACAAAAAGAAAATTATTAAGAATAGCGGTGATTTCTCGAAGTATTTGTCCAGCATTACTCCCAGAAAAATCCCCACAGCGACAGCGGACACGAATTCCACTCCGCAGGTAGTCATTTGCATGTATTTATTTTTTTTATTGTCGTTCATATTTTTTTTTCCCATCAACCTCTTATTATAGATTAAAAAATCAGTTTGTTTTAAGTTAAAGATTATAATATCCTTAATCATGTCGCGTCACATCAGATTTGGAGTAGCCAAATGCCCATGTTTTCTTTTGATAAGTCCTCCTATGAATCCAGACTACTGGAACTCCTTCAGGATAAATTTTTTAGGTTCAAGAGTAGATTAGAGAGGAGATTTTCTTAGCCTACTTAACAACAATTTATAAATATTTTCATGCCTATGATTAAAACGCCATTCGGTCTCCTTCAAGTGTAGATAGA
>JAITDB010000116.1 GCA_031282785.1 Holosporaceae bacterium | reverse complement strand
ATTCTATCTACACTTGAAGGAGACCGAATGGCGTTTTAATCATAGGCATGAAAATATTTATAAATTGTTGTTAAGTAGGCTAAGAAAATCTCCTCTCTAATCTACTCTTGAACCAAAGCTTTTTCCAACAAAAAACATGAAATGCAGCTGCTTAACCGCTCGCTTGGGGAAATGAACTTGAGTTTTAAGAAAAAGGAAATTGCATTTCTCAAAATAGCTTTTTCCCAGGGACTATATACTTCTATGCTGGTTTCAGCCATGTTATGTTTACTGTTTTTTTTGAGAGTAAAAAATCTTGTTACTGTGGGGGATTTTGCACTTATTCTCGGACTAAGCTCACAGATTACCGATCACATATGGAATTGCACAGAAATAATGCACAGAATAAATGGAAATTCTGGAATGTGCGGTCAGTACATCACTTATGTACTTTCTCCGACGGAAGTTAAAGACAAAAATAATCCAGTATCACTTTCTGTAAAAAGAGGTAATATATCATTTAATCATGTGGTTTTTGGTTACCATGAAAAGCGTATTTTTTTTCATGATCTGAACTTAGAAATACTGCCGAACGAAAAAATCGGATTAGTCGGACATTCTGGCAGCGGTAAGACAACGCTCATTAATCTGCTACTGAGATTTTATGAGCCAGTCTCGGGAAAAATATGCATAGACGGAACAAACATAGGTGAATTAACTCAAGACTCTCTGCGAATGAATATTAGTTTTATTGCTCAAGATGCCATTTTGTTTCATAGATCCGTTCTAGAAAACATAAAATATGGATGCATAAACGCAAATGATGACGATGTTATCCGCGCCGCTAAACGTGCCAATGCGCACGAATTTATAAAAGATTTGCGTTTTGGATATGACACGGTAATAGGAGAACGCGGAGTTACGTTATCTGGAGGACAGCGCCAGCGCATAGCAATCGCGAGAGCTATGCTGAAAAATGCTCCAATATTGGTAATGGATGAAGCTACATCGCAACTTGATTCAATCACGGAAATGTATCTTCAAGAAACTTTAGACGATTTAATGAAAAATAAAACCGTGATAATTGCTGCGCATAGAATATCGACAATAGCAAAAATGGATAGAATATTTGTTTTCGACAATGGCGCCATAAAAAACTGTGGATCACATGATTATCTTATCCAAAACTGCGATACTTACAAGCAATTATGGGAAAAATTAAGATGCTAATTAGCTATCCATGGTTATTCCCCAGGGGAGACAACATGTCTTGCATCTATCAGAATAATCTCCAATGGCCATGGATGCTCTGAACTTGTTAAGCTTTTCCCCATTCCATATGGAATCAAAATCTGACTTATTTAAATTACCAAATATCATTGGAACTTCGCAGCATACAGATACATCGCCCGATGCAAAAACAAAAACATGCTCCCATGGAGAACAGCAGATGTTGCGCTTATATTCTTTTTCAATGTCAGTCATAAAATTAAATACGAGTCTGAAATTTTTCTGTTGAGCATATGCTTTTACTTCTGCAATTAATTTTTGAAAGTCATCTGTCTTTTTTATTTCTTGCAGATTTAAGCTATTCCACGAGGATTTATCAATGGCGCAGGGTCTTATTTCAGTAACAAACAGATATTCAGCTCCATTAACAATTGCAAAATCTATCATTTCTATTAATTCTGTATAATTAAGAGAGCACATTACCATATTTATAGATAAAAACGATTTATTATCGCTGGGCAGACTGTTTTTTACATACTTCCAATAGTCGATATTTGCACAGACACTATCAAAATCTCCATTAATTCTTATTTTTTCGTAGGTAGATTTTATTGCGGAATCCATTGATATTATTATTTGGCATTCGGCATTTGCCAGCATTAGCATCTTCTCTTTATCTAAAAGAGACGCGCTTGTTATAATTATCAGTTCACATTGGTATTTCTTTGCGGCATTTATAATATTGCATAAGCCGTCATAGAGCAGACTTTCCCCTGTCCCCTGCAATTCCAATTGAGTTGCATGAGGAATAAGTTCATTAATTACTGTATTTTTTACGGCATCGCTCATGTTCTCGCCCAGAAAATTATCGTATCTATGCGCACAGATAATACAGCGATAATTGCAACAGCTAGTCAGTTCAAGATGCAATCTTTTAGGATAAATTTTTGGATATAACAATGTCATTTTTTGATTGCCAAGATATTGGCATCGCACAGAGCATCCAAAACTTTTTCGACTTTCGATGCCAGCAAGTGTTTATCATCGGTTTGTATAGACGTAACAACCTTATCAATTACTTGTTGTGCATTTAAAGTTCCATCGCACGAATCAACAATGTATGATGCCGCCTCATTAAGGCATAGAGTTGGCCCTCCTTTTGCCAGAGCCAGTTTCCCAAAAGATTCGTTTCTCATGCGAGCAGAACTGCTCAATATCAATATATCATTCAGTGAAAAATTATACGCCATATGCTTCTCCTGTTTGTGAGTTGCGATATTTACAACACATTGGATCACATCCGAAATAATCTCCGGTAGCTGCCAATGCAGCAGCTCTGCATCCACCTCTGCACAAATGAAAGTCACGACATTGTGAACATGGATATGAAATTTTATTTCCCATAACATGACATCTATAAACATCGGATTTATTTTTTATATAGATAAATTACTTTGAAAGTTCGTACTCTTGATCATGGCAATTGCTATACCTGTTTATGCAATAACACGCATTTCCAAAGTAATTTATCTATAT
>JAITDB010000062.1 GCA_031282785.1 Holosporaceae bacterium | reverse complement strand
TCGCTGCTGCGTCCGGAAGACGTGGTGGTGACCGTTGTGGTTTCGCTGATTTTGTCCTGCCTATCGACTTTGTATCCGGCCAAAAAAGCAAGCCGCATAAATCCCGTGGAAATATTAAGATACGCGTAAAATAATCAGGAGCATTCGAGACGAATCATGGATGCTTCGATGATAGTGTAGCTTCACCCTACGAATTAAATAATGAAAGCCGCCCCCAGTGCCGTGCAGGACATTTTCCACCAGGTACTGGTTTATCAAAAAAGTGTCAAAAAAACGTTAACATCTCGAAAATTAACGGAAATTTTACAAATTTCTGTCAGTATGGTACTTGGTGGAGAGTGCGCTCCGCCGGTGGCAGGAAGAAGGAAATAAAAAACGACGGGTGATACCAAGTTTCGCTCTAAATTATCCATTAAAAGCTCTATATCCATTGGGAATAAGCCGTATTTTGGATACTCACAAATGGAACTTGGTATGATAAGATAGTGTAGATCAATTGTTGATTATCGCAATAATACAATGTACTATTAGCCTCATGAAGGATATTAGTGTAATGATAAATTCAACTTTAATGCTATTTAGTCTCTATAATAAAAATACAGTGCTGATGAATGTCTGCGCCATGGCGTGGATATTTTTTATGCTTTCTCATTCGAATTTTCAATGGACTCCTTTGGTAACAATTAACCTAATGGCGTTTTTGATGACCACTCTGCTCCTGCGAAAAATAAAAAACAACTATCTGAGCTTATTGGGAACAACTTCGTCGATACTATTATATAGTATATGTGTTGATGTCATATGTTATTACATCTATCCGCAATTTGTTTGCGGTCAAAATTTGCTGGGCTATGTGGTGAATGGACTGCTGTTTAACTCTAGATACGTGCTTTTAAACGGATTAATAGTGGTTTTTTGTATACTATTGAAAAAAACTAAAAATTATTTTCTGGAAAATATTTTTCTCCCAAATTCTCCCAAAAATCTATTCTGCAAATAGTCTTTGCTTTTCGATAAGAGATATATAAGAAAAAAATTTGGGAAAAGCCTGACAAATGTCCATCTTGCTATATATTTAAGACATACATGAGTGAGAGACTCCAAAAAATGTTTGAAGCAGTCGAAAATTTTGAGAAAAATAGCAAGGAAGGCGTAAAAAACGTCTTGATGCTTGTTTTTCCTCAGATTTTTGGCAGTCAGAACTCTGTCACCGTAACTTCGCATTCACATCATCATCGGCTTTCCAGCCGATAATCATTTTTTTTCATCAATTAATTTTTTATTACGCCTTAAAAAGCAAGTCAATTCAATAGGATTGTCGCATTTGGGGTGATTTTATAAATATTGCTTAAATATTAGACATATGAATACGGAGATTTACTATGAACAAGTTTTTTTTAGCGGCGGCTGCAGCGATTGCAGCAATTGCATTGGCCGCAGTGTGTTTTAACGGGAAGAAAAAAGAGGATCTGCCTGTGGTAGCCATTGCCAATCTCGGCCCTCTCAAGGATCTGGAAATTTCCATCCAGGGAATCAAAGATGAACTGGCCGACAATGGGTTCATCGATGGGAAAACAATTAGAATCGAGTATGTGGATGTGGCTTTCGATCAGTCGCTTATTCCTCAGGCCATTGAGAGTCTTCGGAACTACAGTCCCAAGATCATGGTGGCGGTAACCACTCCGGTGGCGCAATTCGCGAAAAAGAAAATCCTCGATATTCCGCTTGTTTTTCACTCGATTACGGATCCGGTGGCCGCAGGGTTATTGAAAAGCGCAGATCGGCCTGATGGAAATGTCACTGGCGCCTCGGATGCCCAAAACGTCGAAGGACTGCTGGAATTCATAAAATCCGTTCTTCCAGAGGCGAAAACCGTTGGCATGCTTTGTCTGACGTCCGACAGCAATGACACTACCATGATGGAAATGGTTAATGCCGCCGCGCCGTCCTTCGGACTGACAGTTCTCGCGGTTCCAGTGGAGCAGCCACGTGATATTCCAATGCGAATGCAGGAATTTAAGGGCAAAGTTGATCTGATATACGTTGGACTCAGCAACGCGATTCTCGCTGCTTTGCCTACAATATCGTCCGAGGCCAAGAAAATGGACATTCCAGTGTTTGCTGCAGAGGATACTACGGTGCGAGACGGTCTGGCGGTGGCGAGCTTCGGCGTCAATTCCGAATCCATTGGAAGAAACGCCGGGAAATTGGTGACAAAGTTGCTCAAGGGAGCAGACGTAAAAACACTGGCTCCGGTATATCCTCAGGCGTCGGATCACATGTGTGTCGTGAGTAAAAAATTGGCGAAAAAGTACGGAATACGGATTCCAGAAAACGCAACCGTCGCCAACTAGCCGTTGGATGCGCCGGCAGGTGCCGGTGCTGTTTATATACATGGCTCACTATGATAGTGCGTAGTATATGGCATCATCTAGAGAAGTGAATTTAATTTTTAATGATCTGATTTTTCTTTTTAACCAACTCCAGAAGTGTTCGATAGGGTTC
>JAITDB010000060.1 GCA_031282785.1 Holosporaceae bacterium | reverse complement strand
ATCATTTTCTTTTTTTAGAAAAGCATTGTCGTAATTTTTTTCTTTTTTCTGCTGAAATTTATAAACATATTCATCTGCACTATCGTCATCTGAGGAATCGTAAGAAGACATATCTACTTCGCTAGAGCCGTCTTGATCACGATCTCTTCGGCTTGGAACTCTTATTTTTTTTCGAACAGAGAAATTTCTATTTGTAATGTTCGAACTATGACTTTTCGGTTTCGCAGGCTTTTGACGAACTTCATTTTCCTTATTAACAGTCTTTGCAGCACTGTTATTCGACTGATCTTTCGGACTCTCGATATAACCCAAGGCCACTCGCAAGAGAGGATCCTCCTTTGCTTCCCGCCTTAATTTTTCAGCTCCTTCTTGAATTCGTTTCCGCTGAGCAGACTTATTATTTTTATACGGCCTCTGCGGTACAGCGTCTGAATTATTTACTTCCTCTAATTCGTGCTCTTTTTCTTGTGGATTTATATTTGATTTTGTCAGCGAAATCTTTTCCCAATCATCTAGTCTTTCTTCGTTTTCTTCTGCTGAATCTTGCGCGTAATTCTGCTGTCTAGGAGTATCCACTAATGAGCTTACAGCATTATTCTGCTCTGAAAATGGCGTATTGGAACGATTTGAAAACTGAGAGGTCGAATGAAAAGACTCCCCCTGGCTCCGAATCCTTAATGCTGGAATCATAATCCTTTCCCTTAAAAGCGGACTATTTTGCGGAGTCGTTTCCTTTAGAAACGGACTACTCAGCAGAGCTCTTTTCTTTGAAAGCGGAGTGTTCTGCGGAGTCGTTTCCTTTAAAAGCGGACTACTCTGCAGAGCTTTTTTCTTTGAAAGCGGAGTATCAGACAGGATTGTCTTTAAGATCGGAGAGTCTCCTCCAATAGTTGAAATGAAAGGGGCAGAATCCTCTCGCGGACTATTAGGCGGAACTGATATATTAAAGTGCTGAGAGTTTTCTCCAACAGTCGACGTGAAAGGAGTATGAGAACAGCTTTCCTCGGCAGATGCAACGGAATACGATAACTGCGGAGTAATGGGATGCGGACTCCCGCCACTAATATTATGCGGAGAAATTTCCTCATGTTCTTCGTCTGAGGAAAAATGGTCCTCTGGATATTGCGCAAAAAATGAATTTGACGAAAGAGGCGGCGTAGAAGGCTGTGATCTGCTCGGCATAAAAGGAAGCAGAGAAGGATGTGATAGTGTGTTCACAGGAGGAGGAAGTAGTGGCACATGTTTTATTGATATGTTGAGAGTTTGCCTAGATGGAGCAGAAGGCAATTGTAAGTTCACCAACGAAGAACCATTAGATCTACCATGTGGTCTAGTACCGGGAAACGCTATGTTTAAAAGCGAACCAGAAAAATTTAAATTGAGAATGCGATCATTTTCCGTAGCGTTTATGACCCTAGAAGTAGAATTTACTCCGGACATGTTGGATGAAAAAAGTCTTTGACTGCCTTCTACATTTAAACAAAAAACCAGGCTTATAATTAAAAAGCCTTTAATTACTAACATTTTTTTCATTATTACACCATAATTAACAAATAACTAAAAAACAATATATACTAAATATAGTACTGTTAGCCATATTAACTGATTAAAAAAAAATAATCTACAAAAAAACACCATTTTTTTATAAAAATTTGATAGACAAGAAAGCGATAAAAAATTAGTCTGTTTTTTTGGAAATTACACAAGAGGCATGATAAAATTCTTTCACAAAGTCATTGGAGCAATTTTTCATATCGTCAGTATGGCCTGTCCAGACGACCTGTCCTTTATTCAATATGGATGCGCGATCCGAGAGGAATTGCGCTACTTTTAGGTCATGGGTGATGGTCAGCGAAGTGATGCTGAGTTTTTTCACGGTGTCTCTGAGGAGGTTACAGATTATTCCACCGGTAACGGGATCGAGGCCGGAGGTAGGTTCATCGAAGAGCAATACCTCGGGTTCGATGGCAATGGCTCTGGCAAGAGCGGCTCTTTTTTGCATTCCGCCGGAAATTTCGGCTGGATACAGATTGAATACTCGACTTTCCAATCCGACCGACAGCAATTTTTCCTGCGCAATGGATTTTATGACTGCTGAAGAATCACGCCGAATCTGTTTCATGCCAAATTCGACATTTTCCACTATGGTCATGGAGTCGAACAGAGCGTTTCCCTGGAATAATATGCTGAATTTTTTGATATAATTGCTGTAGGTGCGTTTATTTTTTACGCTGAGATCGTCCACCAGAATATCTCCGGCATCGATGGGGAAGATACCGAGAAGACACTTCAGCAGCACAGATTTTCCACATCCGGATTGTCCCAATATAATATGTGTTTCTCCGTCTGCTATTTCCAAGGATATTCCGTTCAAGACTTTCTGACCGTCTTCGAAGGATTTATGGACGTCTTTAAAAACTATTTTACTCATTTTCCAAAAAACAACGCCGTTAATAAATAATTCAGCACCAAAACTCCGATGCAGGAGGATACCACTGCACTGGTAGTGGCTCTTCCCACTCCTCTTGCTCCCAGATCACTGGAAAAACCATGATAGCAGCCGAAAGCAGTAATGCAAAATCCAAAAGCCGACGCCTTTGCTAGTCCGGACACTACATCCATAAGTTCGAGATTTTTTACTGTCTGAGCTATGTAGGATCCCGAAGAAAAATCCAGCACTGTGGTGGAAACCAAAAAACCGCCCATTACTCCAATAATGTCTGCGATTAGCACTAGAAATGGCAGCATCAGCAGTCCGGCAATGATGCGAGGCACAACAAGAAATTTCAACGGATCCACCCGCAGTGTCAGCAGCGCATCTATCTGCTCTGAAACTTTCATGGACCCGATTTCCGCAGCAATGGAAGACCCAAGACGGCCAGCTACCATTAGTCCAGCGAAAACTGGTCCCAGTTCCCGGGTAATGCTTATCACTACCACCGTTGCAATGGCTCCTTCGGCGTTAAATCTTGTGAATCCCACGTGCATTTGCAAAGCAAGAACCATGCCGGCAAAAATTGCCGTAAGTCCCACAATCGGCAGCGAATAAAATCCGACCGCCAGCATCTGCCGCCATATCTCCCAAGGAAAAAACGGCGGATAAAAACAGCTGCGTACACTGCGTAAAATAAAAATAGAAACTCTGCCTATTTCCTGCAATGCCGCAATAGTATATTTTCCCAGAGACGCAATTGATTCGGTCATACAAAAACTCTCCCGCAGCAAAAATACTTACCTGGCTTACTTTCCTACTCGCCTATATATATGCGTTTTACTCTTTCTCCAAAACGGCAGGCTACTTCATGAGGCAGTGTGCCAAGCTCTATGGCCCATTTTTCTAGAGTATAGTCCGGAGTTCTCGTCAATGCCATCCAATTTCCTTCCTTTAGAAGTGCTTCGTCCACATCGGTGACATCGAGAACCATATAATCCATGGAAATCCTTCCCACGACCGGAACTTTTTTTCCGCCAATAAAACCATGGCCAAAACCAGAAAATTTTCTCATGAAGCCGTCGGCATAACCAATTCCAATCGTAGCGGTTTTCATTTTTTTAGACGCCGTAAACGTCGCGCCGTAGCCAATAGTGTCGCCGGCATTTATTTCATTTATTTGCACGATCCGAGAAAAAATATCCATGACCGGCTCTAGACTGCCTATGCGATCCTCGCGAATCGAAAAACCATACAGCGATTTTCCCGGCCTAACCATATCAAAAAGATATTCTTTTCCGAGAAAAATACCATTTGTGGCCGAAAAACTTCCTTTTACATTTCCAAAAGCTTTCAGTACGTGCTTGAATTTTTTCAACTGCAGTTCATTCAGATAGTGATTAAGAGTATCGGCGCAGGCCATGTGACTGATCACCAACTGCAAATCAATGGCGTTGCTGATGTCCCCGCTATAGAGATCCACTTCCTCCAAGGAAATACCGTTGCGACACATGCCGGTGTCGACATGAACAGCAGCAGCGAGTTTTTGTCCCTTATTCTTGGAATAATCGGACCATAAATTGACCTGATGCATACTATTGAGAACCGGCATCAGATTCCAGTCCTGCAGCATCTGTTCGCAACCGGAAAATAATCCGCCCAAAACGAAAATATCAACGTCTTTCGGCAATTCTTTTCTCAGAGTGATTCCTTCGTCAACGGTGGCCACAAAAAAATGACGACATCCTTCTTTATATAACCGGCGACTGATCGGAACCATACCAAAACCATAGGCGTTTGCCTTGACAACGGCTGCCAGCACAGTATTTCCGTCCAATTCTTGCTTTACAGTGTGATAATTATGAGCAACTGCGTTGAGGTTAATCGTCACTGCAGACAAAACCTGCGGTTCTATGGCTTCTATGGCCACTCTAATATCATTATTTATCACTTTAAGCTGCATCCCGTTTTCTACATCATTATTATCGTGGACATTAAAATTTAAATTACCAGACATCATGCCATCACTTTCTTTTCAAAACTCTCTTCTCGACTTTCAGCCAGATCGTCAAATTTTGTAAATTTACCATCAAAATGCATTCTAATTGTTCCGATGGGACCATGTCGTTGTTTGGCCACAATCACTTCGGCCAATCCGACAATAGCTCCCATTCTTACCTGCCATTTTTTCCGTTCTTCCAGATCTGATGGTTCTCGCCGGGATTCATAGTACTCTTCTCTGTATACGAACGCAACAACGTCAGCATCCTGCTCAATGGATCCCGATTCCCGCAGATCCGATAGCTGCGGATGCTTGTCTTCCCGAGCCTCCACCGCTCTCGACAACTGCGACAGCGCCAAAACCGGCACATTGAGCTCCTTCGCAATGGCTTTTAGAGTCCTGGTAATTTCAGAAATTTCCTGGACACGATTTTCATTTTTTTTCTCGGCACTGCCGTGTAGCAACTGCAAATAATCGACCACAATGAGATCAAGTCCCTGCTGTCGCTGCAATTTTCTTGCTCTGGACCTCAGGGTAGACACATTTAAGGCTGGCGTATCGTCGATGTATAGCGGAATTTCAGCAACTTTCCTGCCACTCTCGACTAATTTTATGAATTCGTCGTCTCGCAGCTCGCCTCGGCGAATTTTTTCCGACGGGATCTTCGACTCCTGAGATAAAATTCTGGTGACCAGCTGTTCCTTTGACATTTCCAGCGAGAAAAACATTACCTTTCCACCGCCATCGGCTTTGTGGCAGTGGGCCATAGCTGCGTTGAAAGCGATATTCGTGGCCAGCGCAGTTTTCCCCATGGACGGACGACCAGCCAATATCACCAAGTCAGATCGACTTAGTCCTCCGAGCGTCTTGTCGAGATCCTTGAACCCAGTGGTAACTCCAATGAGTTTCCCCTTGTTTTTGTAAGCCGATTCCACTATTCCCATGGTGACTGTCAGTGCCTTGGAGAACACTTCGGCGCCGCTGCGATTATCGGCCGTAGCCATTTCGTAGAGTCGCATTTCGGCATGCTCCACCTGATCCATCACCTTCATATCCAGATCGAAGGTTGAAGCCTTGTGAGAGATATCGTCTCCAAGCAGCATGAGCTGACGGCGCAGATACATGTCGCGGATCAGACTCGCATAGTCTTCCACTCCGGAAACCGATACCACCGAATTCACAAGCTGAATCAGATAAGCGCCTCCGCCAATGCTTTTCAGTTCGTCGTTCTTCTCGAAATAAGCCCGAAGAGTAATAGGGTCCGCAACTAGTCCCTGAGATATAAGGCTGCCAATGGCTTCGTATATCTTCCCATTCACAGGAGCCGCGAAATGTATGGGAAGAACAATCTCGCATACGGCTTCGTAGTACTCGTTGCTTATGAGAATCGCGCCCAATAAAGACTGCTCCGCCTCAATGTTGTGCGGCAACACTCTCATTCCGATTTTAGTTTGTGTATTTAAGATCATTTTGTCCGCGTCTCTAGTTATTCTATAATATAACACAATAATGCAACATAAATATAGCTCAATATAGCCTAGATATATTGCAAACTCATCTATTTTTTAATATTGACATGATTTTTCTTGGGAATCTGCTGCGAAAGATTTTATCTGTATGCAAGCTTACTACCCTACGAATTAAATAATGAAAACTAAGCTCGGTATCGCGCCAGGCGAAGAGAAGAAAGTTTAGAAAACGACGGGTGATAAGGAAAAAAATAATATTATCTATTCTTTTTTGTTTTTTTTAGTAGAATAGCTCGGTTGCGATAATAGGGAGACATAAGTGGCTACTTATTTTAAAAGATATAGCTCTTTTTTGCTGTTATTTTTATTCTTTTGCGATGCATGCGCGTTGTTTAAAGGCAAAATTGATCATGGAACGTTCTACGAAGAATGTGAAATTTTTCTGTTTCATAATAATGAGACCGTGAATTTTCCTCTGCAAAGCAGTACTTCTATAGTTGTTGATCCGATTTTTGCCAAGAACATACCAACATATCTAAAAAAGGGATATACAGTAGCTTTTTGGGACGATAATGTTGACAATGTCAATTCACCCGCTGCATTTTTTTCCACATGTGTTGATATGCATATTGCTCCTTTTTCTAATTTGTCGCATATGCTTGAGCTACCGTGGTGGCATCTGAAGGTGCCAAGACATTCGACTATATATTTGCCTCGCAACAATGTGCAAATTTTGCGCAATAATCTAAAGGATCACTATTTATTAGGTGTGACAGTTACGAGGACTTTAATCAAGCGACCAGGACAAAAACGATCGGAACCTGAGCGACTGGAATTAAAAAACGAAGACGTGGCGATTTCTGTGATGTCCGGAGACTCCATCCTACTGTCGACAAGATTGGATATTATGCGCAATTTATTCCAAGAATGACCATAGATTCTCTGCGACAACTTATACCAAGTTCCATTTGTGAGTATCCAAAATACGGCTTATTTCCAATGGATATCGAGCTTTTAATGGGTAATTTAGAGCGAAACTTGGTAT
>JAITDB010000054.1 GCA_031282785.1 Holosporaceae bacterium | reverse complement strand
TCCCCAAATTATTTAATGAACAACTGAAATCAATTGCAAAAAAAATCATTAAGCAATAGTCTCAGAACGTCAATAATTCTGATATATCGACGCACCATAGTCAAGCCAACCAACGTGCCATTGGATGCGATTACGCCAACGTGCCGTTGGATGCGATTATAGGAGTATGCCGCTTCGGGCGGCAGTTGTTTAGTCTCCCATATCTGATTCTGCGTTGCAGGTACCTCTCGCATACAATTCAGATGGTAGCGATAGCATTAGCGGCTCCGGCGGCTCGCCAGGGCAGATGCTGCAAGCACTGCTGGTACAAAATAGGATTGCATTGAGAGTCACCTCCTGCGATAATGTAGGTGTATTTGTTAGGAGGTATCGATGACGGTGTCGAGGGAAGACGTAGTAAAGATGTCGCATCTTGCTAGGATAAAAGTGAACGAATCGAAAATAGATAAGTTACGAAATGATCTCAATGTGATATTACATTTCGTCGAGCAATTGGACGAGGTGGATTGTTCCCAGCTGGACGATTCTTCGCAATGTGTTTCCCGTATGCCTGAAAGAGAGGATATTGTGGAGCAATGTGATCCGGCATTAGTGTTGTCCAACGCTCCGGAAAAAGAGTGCAATATGTTTGTCGTACCTAAGGTAGTCGGATAGTTTTTAAGAGTTAATTGAAAGAGAAAAAGTCTATGGAAAAAGTTCATATGACTCCAGAGGGGTTCAAAAATTTAGAAGAGGAATTGAAAACTTTGAAATTGGTTGAACGTCCAGCCATTGTAAAAGCCATTGCTGAGGCGCGAGCCCTGGGAGATCTTTCAGAAAACGCCGAGTACCAATACGCGAAAAATAAACAGGGATTCATAGAAGGACGCATAAAAGAATTGGAATCGAAGTTATCCCGCGCAGAAATCATAGATATCACTAAGTTAAACGGAAGCTGTGTTAAGTTCGGCGCAACGGTTACGCTGTTTGACAACTCGTCTGAAACAGAGATGACCTATAAAATAGTCGGCATTGATGAATCAGACATTAAAAAGCATCGATTATCCATAGAATCGCCGCTGGCTAAAGCCTTAATTGGAAAAAACGTCGGAGATGAAGTCAAACTGCGTACGCCATCGGGAATTAAGGAATACGAAGTAATTAATATAAAATATATATGACATCGTAGTTTTTGTGGGGAGGAAAATTATGTTTGATTTATCAGGTAAAGTCGCTCTCGTAACCGGTGCCACTGGAGCCATTGGAGGCGCGATCGTTCGGGCTCTGCACCAAATGGGAGCAACCATGGCGGCTTCCGGTACAAGAGTGGAAAATCTGGAGCATCTGGCACAGGATTTGTCCACAAAAATATATTTATTCGCCTGCAATTTATCTTCCGTCGATGCCATTGAAGAATTAGTCCCCAATGTCGAACGAGTCTGCAAAAAAATCGATATTCTGGTCAATAACGCTGGCATAACGCGCGATAGTCTGCTTATGCGCATGTCCGACGAAGCCTGGAACGACGTCATGACCATCAATCTAGAGGCTCCGTTTCGACTCATGAGAGCAGTTTCCAAAAGAATGATCCGAGAAAAATGGGGACGTATCGTAAATATATCGTCCATTGTGGGAGCCGTTGGTAATCCAGGACAAACTAACTATGCCGCTGCAAAATCCGGTCTGTTTGGATTGTCGAAATCGGCCGCAGCAGAATTGGCGTCTCGCAATATCACTGTAAATTGTATCGCTCCTGGCTTCATCGAGTCCCCTATGGTGGAACAAATTTCTGCCGCGCATCGGGAGCATCTAGAAAAAAATATTCCCCTCGGACGAGTCGGAAAACCAGAAGAAGTGGCGGCTGCTGTCGCATTTCTCTGCAGTTCCGAGGCTTCCTATATAACCGGACACGTGTTGCACGTCAACGGCGGCATGGCCATGATCTAAAAAACGTTTTTTCACACCAAAACGTCACCGAATTTTGAACCGTAAGGCGGTAAAGATTCCAAAAAACATCTTATACTAAATCCCAAGCGTAGAGTGATAGGATTAATTCGTTAAAAATTTCATTTCGGAACTACGGTTGAGCTGTTTTTCGATCTCTTAGCAGCACGAGATTCACTATTTTACTCTCAAGTAATTCAGTTTTTGACATTGTATCTCCGAGATCGCCGTTATCTTTTATTTTGTAGAAATTAAATCCATAATTGCGCAACAGATCTATAAAATCAGATACATTGCCAAAATTCTTTAGCATATCTGGCCCCCATTCTGTGACAATTTTTAAATTTGGAGACGATTCAATGATCCTTCTTGCTCCTTGTATAGCTCGTAGTTCAGAACCTTCTATGTCCATCCTTAACCAATCTACATTTTTTAAATCGGGAAGACTCTCATCCAAAGAAGTTACTTTCACCTTTTTTACCAAATTTCCCTCGTAATCGTCTTCGGTGAAAGCAATATGTGCCGCGCCAATATTTGTTTGAGTAGGTAAACTTTTATTGGGCTGAGTATAGTGCAGCACAGCTTCCCCTGTTTTGTCCAAAACGCCTATATTTTT
>JAITDB010000029.1 GCA_031282785.1 Holosporaceae bacterium | reverse complement strand
AAAATCAATCTAATCTACTCTTGAACCATGTTTTTTTATCATGTGCCTGAGCTAGCTTTTGTATGCGTTTGACGTTCTCGGTTTCCAAATCGATTACAAATCCTAAAAATGGAATTTTTAATTTCTCACATGCTTCGTTGATCGTTAAAATATTGCTGATTCTATCGTCAACGACCACAATATAAGAGGGCTTTCTTTTCAGAAGATGTGTAAAAGCCCATAAAGTATTTCCCTTCGACTTATCTAAAAGACTTCCCTGCAAAGAAGGACAGTAAATGTGGCCATTAATGTACTTCATTAAATATTCCGGAGGACATAATGGAAAAGCTGAAAAAGAAAGAATATCCTCATTGGGGTCGGTCTTAAAAAAATCTCTGGGGAATTTTATATAGGGACTTATGCCAGCCTGGTCCATGGTCAGACATCTGCTTTTGTGCAAACTGCTATTGCCAAGAGTGAGAACTAAAGTGTGAAAACCTGCCATATTATATGATCTTATGCTATCCAACGCACCTTCTGCAACTTCCCCCTCATAATACTGCTCGCTACTCGTATATTTGCTATGACAAGCTTTTAAAATAGACACTATAACATTCTCTCGAATCGTATGACCATTGGTTCTTATGAATTCCCTGATAACTGTATTATAAGGCAAGGAAACTAAAGTGTCATTGTAGTCGACCAATAGTAATGGAAAATCACCAAATGGCTCATGTTTGGCTTGTAACTGTCGTAATTTTGCCGTGATCTCCTTCCAACCATTGCAATGAATAATATTATTCCCCTGGGAAAAATTACTATTACCACTAGAAGAACTATTCGCAGGATTACTCCCCATAACAGACCATTGCAATAGCGCAATAATCATAAAAAGTTGGCAAAATATGTTTTTCATTCTTTTATCTCCGTTTATAAATATAATCTATTCCAATTATTGAAAATCTAAGTGGATATTAACTAATACTATAACTCAAAAAATACGAAAAAGCAAACTTATGGACAAAAAAAATATTGCCATAATCTCAGATCCATAATATTATTTGAAACGCAATTAAAGTAGTTTTGTTCTCTGTAAGTTTCATGTGTCTTATCACACATATTGTATGAATTAAATACAGTAAAATTATTTAAAATTTGTTAATTATTTTGATCTGTGTTAGCATATAATTGTTTTTGTGGGAGAGGCAATTATGAAAGCGTTAATATCCGGCAATTTTTTCCGAACATCTGCAACGAATTTTTCATATTCTAGTGCTGGTATTTCGATTTTTTTTCTCAGCTTTTTTTTAGGATGCTCAAATATTTTTGCAGCAGATAATTCCGGCAGTAGCGATGCATTCAAGCCCAGTACCGTGGAGAATAACTTGGGAGACGGAGCAGATAAGTCATTTGAGCCGGAAGTATACGCCGATCTGAGCGATTCTGCTGTGCAAGGTGCTGTTTCCTTTGATGGTGCCAGAGCTGTCTGCGGACTTGGCATTTCCATGCAAAAATATGCGGCTTCGGTGAAGGGGAAGGAAGATTTCACTTCCACCTCTTTGAGCACGTATGCTTTTACCATTGGACTGGAATACGCGAAATCCTTCAAAAAAGGGTTGCTAATGAGCAGATGCGCTTCGGTGGAGATATCACAAAGAAGCAAAAAAAAGAACTCGACTGGAGTGGCATGAACGCCGCCTATAACGAGACTCACGACGTAATTGGAGTTAGAGGCGGACACATGGAAAATAGCGCGATATTGCCGATGGCGTCGATGAAGTGCGGTTATCCTCTGAAAAAATATAAAGCGGTTGTGTTTGCCGTGCTGGGAATAGCCTGGATGTCGGTGTCCTATAAGTACACTCTAAATGGAGAAGGAGTCTGCGATGTCAGTGCAAAACCGATAGTTCCCATAATCGGATTGGGCATCGAAAGAAAATTGAACAAGAAAGTTGGAGTTTTAGCAGAAGTGACTCTTCCAATCAAAAGAATGAGCAAGATAACAGTTGGTGGCATTGAGCATCGCATCCGAGTTGGCAAAACGAGTTTAAAGCTGCTGATGTCAGTGGCTCTGCAAAATATGCCCGCGGGTCTTGATGCAAAATGATTGATCTTCAGTCATTATCTTTCATTTGTCTAACGTTATTTTCTATGGAGCTGAGTTCTATAATATTTTTTTCATGCATTTCGAGTTCGCGGAATTTTCTTGCACTGACCAGCACGCGACTTTCCAGCGAGGATATGGTGGAATTATAGCTTTGGACAGCGGAATTTATATTTTTTCCAAGACCTGCCATATGCTGGGTCATGTCTGCGAGACGTTTATAAAGTTCTTGTCCCATTTTTATGATGGCGCGGGCGTTTTCCGAAAGATTTTCCTGACGCCATCCGAGTGCAACAGTATGCAACAAAGCCAGCAATATGGTCGGAGTCGCGATTATGATATGTTCCTGCATAGCGAATTCCATTAGAGAAGGATCGTTTTCTGTCGCGACGGAAAAAAATATTTCTCCTGGTAGGAAGAGGACAACAAATTCTGGTCCTGGCTGAAATTGGGCCCAATATTTTTTATTAGCAAGTGTAGCCACGTGGGCTCGGATTTGTTTTGCGTGATTTTTCAGCGAGTCCTTTCTCTTTTTTTCGTCTGAGGTTTCGAGGGCCTCGAGATAAGCGGAGAGAGGTGCTTTAGCATCTACGACAATATGTTGATTTCCGGGCATAGATATTATCAGATCGGGGCGGATTCTATTGCCGTCGTCATTGACCGAGGAGACCTGTTCCTTGAAGTCGCAGTGTTCTGTCATACCGGCTAGCTCGACGACTCGGCGCAGCTGCATTTCTCCCCAGCGACCTCTGACGGTGGGGGCTTTTAATGCCGATACCAGATGATTTGTCTCGGCTTTCAAAGAATTTTGGGTGATTATGAGATCTCCCACCTGCTGTCGGAGGGCCTCGTAGGCGCCGATTCGATTTTTTTCCAGTTCCTGGAGCTTTCCGTCGACGTTTTCCAGAGCAGATTTTATTGGATTCACCAGCTCATTCATAGATTTTGCATTGATAGAGAGCTCTGATTTTGTTTTTTCATGAAATTTTTCGAATGTAGACTGCGCGAGGTCCAAAAACGTCTGATTATTCTGCGATAGCACATCTGAGCTTATGGCTTTGAAGGTATTTGAGAGTTTTTGTTCGGCGTTATCCAGGAGTTTTATTTTTTCCTGGAGATTTTTTTTTTTCTTGCTCCAAGTTGGCGGACAAAAAAACAATTTCTTTTTCCAATTTTATTTTTTCGCTCATAATGGAGTCGCATCGAATAGTCATTTCCTTTAGTTGTGCGCATCGTTCTTCGAGTTTTACTTTTTCCAGCAGCGAGTTTTGGTAGATTACTTCCAGATTGCTTAATTTTTTGTTTTGTAGAGAGAGTTCGCGTATTTTTGTTATGAGGAAGTAGATCACAAAGATGGAACAAGCTGTCAGAAGCGTTGTTAATGTTTCGCTCATATTTCCTCCTGATTCAGATGCGATTCCAGTTGTTTTACGGCATTTTGGAGTAGTTGTTTTTGTTTTCCTTCGGCGTATATGCGGATGAGAGACTCTGTGCCTGAAGGACGCACCACCAATCTAGCGTTTTGCGTTGCCAGTTGTTGTTGAAGGTTTTGGATAGTTGTTTGTATATGTTTATTATTGATGATGGATTTATCTTTTACTTTTATATTACGGCTTATGGCGGGATAGGACTGGAAGATTTGTCTTAGTTGCGCGAGGCTACGTCCGGATTTTGCGATATATTCGAGGATTTTCAGAGCGCAGAAGAGTCCGTCTCCGGTGGGCAGGTGGTCTTTCAGGATGATATGTCCAGATGGTTCGCCGCCGATTTTTGCGTTAGATTTCAGGACATGTTCTGCGATATATTTATCGCCGACGTTAGTTCTGAGGAGCTGCAGACCGCGTGTGGCCAGGTAGTGTTCGAGGGCGAGGTTAGCCATGATAGTAGAGACGACGATTCCTGCACGGAGGTTTTCCGCTTCTGCGAGGATAGCGAGGATATGGTCGCCATCGATTATATTGCCGTGGTTATCGGCGAGGATAAGGCGGTCTCCGTCGCCGTCGAAGGCGATGCCGATATCGGCTTGGTGTTGCAAGACTGCGGTAGCGAGGGCTGATGGGTATGCTGCGCCGCAGCTATAGTTTATATTTATGCCGTTTGGAATATTGTTAATGATGGTAGCGTTGAAGTTTTGGAATATTTCGCTAGTAGTTTTGGATAGGGAACCGTTGGCGGCATCTATCACGATTTTACCCAGGGTGGATTTGTGTTTTTCCAGGGAGTTCAAGATTTTTGCATAGAATTGCAGTGGAATTGGATCTTGCTGACGGCAGATTCCCACGTATTTCCCGAAAGAATTGTGGCATTTAGGTTTATCTTGCATGAGAGTTTCGATCTCGAGTTCTTCGGAGTCGGTTAGTTTTAGTCCTGTATTTTTGAATATTTTGATACCGTTATCGGAGAAGGGGTTATGGGAAGCGGAGACCATAATTCCCAGTTCTGCGTGAAATTTTTGCATCCATTGGGCGAGGAGGGGAGTGGACACGACTCCGAGGAAAGTGACATCGATGCCGAGTGAGCAGAATTTTGCTATCAGGGCATGTTCGAAGATATCTCCGGAGATACGGGTATCTTTTCCAATGAGCACGAGGGGTTTTGAGGTAGTTTGGCGGCAATATTTCCAGGCCAGAGCGTCTACCAAGGCTTCGCAGATGTCGATGGTCATGGGGTAGCGATTAGCTTCGCCTCTTATGCCGTCGGTTCCGAAAAAGCGAGTGTGATATAGGGCTGGAGTGTTTTTCGATGGATCTTTTTTTTTCATATTCATAGCTCCGTTGGCGACGATACTGGGAATTCAGGGACTATTATATAGAATTTTGGTACGACATTAAAGGGAGCGGGGGCTTTTCTTTCCTCTGTCATGTTGAATTGTATGCCAACCGTATTTGCAATAGGGAATCAGACTTTGTATGCAGAACAATCGCACAAAAATCTTGCCTTTTTGACTGTGGTTGTGTTACAATTATTCTAGATACGATAAATATATGATAAATATTGGATGGATTTATGGATATAAAGATAGATGTGGTTTCCGAAGACGGTACAGATTTACTAGCTCCCAGCTGTGACTTTGTTTTTAAGTCGATTTTTGGACTGAACGAGCACAAAGCCGAGCTTATAAGCTTGCTGAACGCGATTTTGAAGGGCAAGCCGCATGTGGAAAATGTTACAATTGAGAACTGCGAGATTCCCAAGGATATATTAAATGGAAAGAGCATACGTCTTGACATTAATGCGACGTCGGACGATTTGACGAAATTTTTTATAGAGATTCAATGTGCCAATGTCGGTCGGGTTATGAATAGAGCTGCTTTTTGTCAGTCCATGCAGATGCCTCGTGAACTTTCAGAGGGGCAATCCTACGACAATCT
>JAITDB010000027.1 GCA_031282785.1 Holosporaceae bacterium | reverse complement strand
ATATCAATAACTTGGTCTACGCCAACCTATGTTTCCAGAAGATGCTAGGTTGGTTTATGCTCTGTATGTTTTCTCATGATGCATGGAAAACATAGGATGATAAGACTGATAGAAAGAATATCACCAGGAATTTCCTCGGCGTAATTTAGTTCTTTGGGATGCCGGTGGTATTTCCATGGTGCTTCTGTACTTGGCCACGGTACGTCTTGATATGTTTATGCCTCTGGAGTTCAAGAAGCTGACGATGTGACTGTCGTTGTAAGGACTATCCAGAGGCTCGTTGTTTATCAACGCTTTCATGTATTCCTTTATGGAGTAATCGCTGACAACGTCATGACACGTTTTCGACTTTATTTCCTTGGGCAGCAGATGTTTTATGGTAAATATGCCGCGCGGGGTCGCAACGGTTTTTTCGGAAATGGCTCGATGCACTGTGCTTTCAGACATCAGTAACGTGTCTGCGATGGATCTCACACTTACGGGATACAAAAAAGAACCCCGGCAATTGAAAAAATCCTGCTGACGATGAGCGATCTCCCTTACTACTTTCAGCAGAGTCTTATTCCGATAATTTATGGATTTCACCAGCAATTCTGCGGAAAAAAATTGATCATTCAGGTATTTTTTATCGTTTTTGGAACAATGTTTTCTAGAAATTTCGGCGAATAATTTGGTGTTCACTAAAACCTGAGGCAGCAGCATGTCATTTATGGATAGATTGAAGTCCGTGGCCGTTTGTCTGCTAATTATCATGTCTGGGATTGGGCTCATGATGTATTGAGACTCGCTTTCCACACGGCAATTAATGTTGCAGCAACCAATTTCGGAAATCATAAGAGACAATTGTCCCGGCGTAAATTTATATTTTTCCCTCAGATAAGATAGTCCATATTTCGTAATATTTTCTAAATTTTCCACTAGAATGGCGTAATTTTTGTTGTATTTATTTTTTGCTTCCAGGATTAATTTGATTTTGTCTTTCAGATTGAATGTAAACAGTCCGGGTGGCGACAATTTTTGCAGTTTCTTTATGAGCTGCAGCAGTTCGAAATAGGACACTTTTTTTTCATCTGTTATGTATTTCAAGAGATTACTATTTAAATAGCCGTTTTCGCGGATTCCGTCCAGTAGAAATGGAATTATTTCCGTTTCTTTGGCATTTAGCTTTAAAAACGGCATTTGGACGTATATTTCGTCCTGAAAGGTCGTTTCTTTTGCTAAATTTTCTAGAAGCTGAGAATTGTTTGGGCTCGAAAAATTATCGGCCGGCCATTCGGCCTCTAAAAACGGATTTTCGCTGATGCAATCCCGGATATGATCATACAGATCCAGATTATTCATTCCGAGAATTTTTGTAGAGTATAAAAGGATCGGCGAAACGGTTGTTCGCTGTGTTGCAAATAAAAAAATGTCATTTCTAGGTTCCATGGTGAGATGTATAACCTGAAAAACTTTCTCCAAGGTAAATTTTTCGAGCGTTTACGTCATTAATTATATCTTTTGGTTTTCCTTCCACCAGGACATTGCCATCGTGCAGTATGTAGGCGTAGTCGGCGATGGGCAGAGTGTCTCTGACGTTATGATCTGTAATGACGATACCGATGCCTTTTTTATTTTTCAGTTCCAGTATCATATTTTTCATTTCTGCGACTGCGATGGGATCTATGCCAGCAAAGGGTTCGTCCAGAAGCATGAAGCTCGGAGAATTGGCCAACGCGCGAGCTATTTCGAGTTTTCTACGTTCTCCTCCGGAAATGCTGACGGCCGGAGCTTCTCTGATATACTCCAGCGATAATTCGTTCAAAAGTTTATCTAGCAATTCTTTGGCTTTTGCTCCTTTTAGACCGTTCATTTCGATGACTGCATAGATATTTTCTTCCACGGTCAATCCTCTGAAGATTGAGGACTCCTGTGGCAGATATCCGACACCAAGACGAGCTCGCTTGTACATGGGTAATTCTGTGATATCTTTTCCGTCGAGGAATATTCGTCCGCTGTCTGGTTTTATTAGTCCGCAGAGCATAGAGAAGCTCGTAGTTTTTCCGGCTCCGTTGGGGCCCAACAGCGCAACAATTCTACCGCGAGATGCGTTTATGCTGATGTCGTTAAGAATTACTTTTTCATCCACTCGTTTTTTTAAATTTTTACAAACTATGCCACTAGCCATTATTTTCGTTTCCCATCTGATACGATGCCACTGGATTTATCGATGAAAATACTGCCGGTATCAATGTCAAAAACGGCGGTATCACCGAACACATCACCATCGGCGCTGGAGATTACCACATCACCAAATGCCGATATTTTATTATCTCTTAAAATTCCCCTATTGGAGCGAATTATAGCATCAGGTGTTTTTATTGTCAAATATTTTGTTGCTTTAACTTCTTTTATAGTATTATTTTCCTTAAGAGTCGCGATCATATGTCCGGATTTTATATCAAAAGCTTTTTCTTCTTTTTTGTAGACAAGATTTACGTGCGTGTCGACCACGATTGATTCGCCGGTGTACAAAATATTTTTTTGGGCGGTTAGGGTATAGTTGGGCGATGTGCATTTAGCGTTTCCTTCGGCATTAATGGATTTTATCGATTTCGCATCTGATAGATTTTTCATATCGCCGGCGAAGTGTACGGTCATTTTATTGCAGGATATGCTGTGTTTATCGCTGATTCCGCGGGCATTTCCATTGAGAATCGCAATTTTGTTCTCGATATCCAGATGATAATTATTGGCGCTCAGACGGACATTATCTTTTTCCAGGAATATTTCTGTATTTCCATCTGCGGTTTTTTTTCCGAAATCCACGACGGCTTTTTCCGTTTTTAGCAGCAATCCTGACGACGTTGAAAGTTTCACATTTCCGATGAATTCGCAGATGGTTTTATCTTCTCTTATCAATTTTGTGATGTCTGCCGACACGGATACGTCTTCGCCACTGGAGAGCGAAAAATTTGACGTCATCTGCTGGAAAACGTAATTATTTTTCTGTTCTTCGGTCACTTTTTCCGAGGAAAGAGTGATTTCTTTTCCATTGGAGTCGTAGGTTCTGTAGGAAATTTTTGAAAAAACATTTGCGTTGATATTTTCTGAGAGTTTAAAAATTTCGCTGTTGGAATCTCTGGTATTGAAGGTATAGACTAGTAGTCCTGTCAGCATAGCAATGGCTATGGCGGCAAAAATTATTGCGATAATCTTAATGCGTGTTCTTCTTCTACGCAAGACCGGCTCTCAAACAATCGTGTATATGAATTATACCACACGGATAATCGTTTTCCGACACAATTAAGCAAATTATTTTATTATCGTTCATCATTTTGGTGGCTTCCTGAGCGAAAGTATCGGGAGACACGATTTTCGGATTTCTGGTCATGACATCACGGGCTTTGGTTTCCAAAAAATCCCGATTTATTTTTCGTCTCAGATCTCCGTCAGTTATAATTCCGGCTATTTTTCCGACGTTATCGATCACGAAGGCGCAGCCGAACGATTTCGCGCTCATTTCCACCAGAACTGATTTCATCAGATCGTTTTCCTGCACCAGCGGTATATTTAGATGCATCAGATCTTTCACCAGCAGGAGTCGTTTACCGAGGGCTCCGCCTGGATGCAGTTTCTTGAAATCTTCCCGATCAAAATCTTTTCTTTTCAGTAGACACAGGGCCAGAGCATCGCCGATGGCTATCATGATAGTAGTGCTTGTGGTCGGCGCCAAATTATGCGGACACGCCTCGTGAACACTCGGAATAATAATGCAGACTTTTGATGATTTCGCCAATTCGCTGTCTGGGTTCGACGTGATTCCAATGACGTCAATGCCGAAGCGATTTACATAGCCGAGCATGGGAAACAACTCCTGCGTGTTTCCAGAAAATGAGAGCACCAGCAGCACATCGTCCTGCGAAATGACTCCGAGGTCCCCATGACTTGCCTCTGCTGGATGCAGAAAAAACGATGGCGTACCAGTGGACGATAGTGTCGCAGATATTTTTCGACCAACGTGTCCGGGTTTTCCCATGCCGGATACTATCACATGACCTTCTTTGCCATATATCAAATCGACTGCGGCTCTAAAGCTCTCGTCGATGCCATCGCGCATCTCTGTTAATCCGGCGATTTCCTTGCTGATGACCGATCGCGCGTATTCTAATTCGTCAATTTTCCCCATTTTACCTCCTATCACAACATATAATACACTATTCTACCGTAACAGATTTAGCCAGATTTCTCGGCCTGTCCACATCTGTACCTATGATTGTCGCTGTGTGATAGGCCAGCAGCTGCAACGGTATGGCATATACAATGGGAGCAATAGCCGAATGCACGTTTGGAAGCACCAGTTTATGCACTTCGTTCGGCATTTTTTTTTCTCCATCGACATCCGTGATGACAATTATATTTTTTCCCCGGGCCAGCGCCTCCTGCAGATTGGACGCCGTTTTCTCGAACAGCTCATTATTGGGACACAGGAGCACAATGGGGACATGTTCATCTATAAGAGCAATGGGACCGTGCTTCATTTCTCCGGCAGCGAATCCTTCTGCGTGAATGTAGGATATTTCCTTCAGTTTCAGAGCTCCTTCCAGTGCTATGGGGAACATTGTGCCGCGTCCCAGATATATGGCACTGGAACTTCTGGATATTAGTTCAGCCAGCTGTTTTATCTGAGCAGAGAGCGTAAGTACCGACTCACAAAATGTTGGAACGTTCTGCAGTTGCTGTAGTAAAAATTCTTTTTTACATAACGCCAGACTCGCCAGCAGAGTCAACTGAGCGGTGTAGGTCTTAGTGGAGGCTACTCCCATTTCGATCCCGGCCTCCGAGTAGAAAACCACGTCGGATGCTCGGTCCGTGGCGCTGTTTTTCACGTTTACGATGCCGACGGTTTTGCAATTGCTGTTGCTGCGTACGTATTCCAGAGCTGCCAGCGTGTCCAGTGTCTCTCCAGACTGAGATATGGATATGAACAGCGTATTGTCCTCTAAAATCGGATCCCGATAGCGAAATTCCGACGCAATTTCCACGCTGGTGGGTATCTTCAGAAATCGCTCGAACCAGTACTTGCTCACCATTCCCGCATAATAGGACGTTCCGCAGGCGACAATGGATATTCTCTCGATGTCTGTGAAAAGTGACGCGTCTATTTTATTGTGTAGCAGTGTTTTCCGGATGGCAGTCGGCTGATCCATGATTTCTTTCAGCATAAAATGAGAATATTCTCCTTTTTTTGCGGAGTCACTGTCCTGATGCACTTTATATTTTTTTCGGGTTACCGGATGAAGATTTTTATCAAAAAAAACAACGCTATCCTCGGAAATTTCCACGATATCGTCGTCTTCCATATACGCTACCTCGTGACACATGCCAGACAGCGTACCGGCGTCAGATCCCACACACATATTTCCACAGATAGAAGCATCTCCCGCCGCTTTTTCTATTCTGGCAGTGCAATTTTTTTCTGCAAATCCGACTGCCAGCGAACTTTTTCTGCGAGCGGCAATGATTTTATTTCCCAGAGGAACAAAAATTGCAGCTATGGCGAAGGCGCCGTCCATGGCATTCATACAATTTCTCATGGATTCCAGGGGGGAGAAGCCGTTGACCAGTTCTCGTTGCAGAAAATGAGCGATTACCTCTGTATCTGTTTCAGATGTGAACACATAGCCATCGTTTTCCAGAGAAAATCTTAGTTCCTTATGATTTTCGATGATGCCATTGTGCACCACAGCCACATCCTTGGACATCATCGGATGCGCATTGTTTTCCGTCGGCTTTCCGTGAGTGGCCCAGCGGGTATGGCCAATGCCAACGTGTCCGTCGATGATGGCCGTATCCAGTAATTTTTTCAGATTCGATAATTTTCCCACAGCCCGAAATCGCACAATGGAATTATTTTGAAGCAATGCTATTCCACTGGAGTCATAACCGCGATATTCCAGTCGCTCCAGACCATTCAGCAATTTTTGCTGAATATTTTCGTTGCTGTGACCCACTATGCCAATTATTCCACACATTTGCTACTGCCTACTCTTTTTTGATTTCAGTTCTCGAAATTCTATGGATCCGTTTTCGATATTACGCTGTGGCGTTCGGGAAATGGCCAGAAATCCCGGTTCCACCTTCTGGGTTATGACGCTGCCAGCGCCGATCATGGCATTATCACCTATTTCCACCGGAGCCACCAGTGCAGAATTGGATCCAATGAAAACATTTTCACCAATGCAGATTTTGTGTTTTTGAAATCCGTCGTAGTTGCAGGTGATGGTGCCGGCTCCAATGTTGGTGTTTTTCCCGATTTCACTGTCTCCAACGTAGCTCAGATGATTAATTTTTGCGTTTTTTTGCACCAGGCTGTTTTTTATTTCCACAAAATTTCCGATTTTGGCATTTTCGGATATTTGGGTATTTGGTCTGATACGTGCAAATGGACCGACGGCGGCATTTTTTATATCGGCTCCTTCTACAACGCAGAAAGAATTTATGTGGGTTCCGCTTTTTAGATGCACGTTGGGACCAAAAGTCACAAAAGGATCGATGATTACATCGTTTTCTATGGTTGTATCGAAGGAAAAAAACACTGTTTCCGGAGCCACCAACGTTACGCCGTTATCCATGTGTTTTTTGCGCATGCGATTCTGGAAATATTGCTCAATGACAGCCAGTTCCTGACGACTATTCACTCCGGACAACTCTGCGGCATCGGCTTCGTAATAGCGACAGACGTATCCAGCTTCATATGCCAGTCTTACGATTTCCGTTATGTAGAATTCGCCTGTAACAGGACTTGGTTTTATTTCAGATATCAATTTGTACAGCAGATCTTTACGCACCAGAAGTCCGGCATTGCAGAGGGGAATGGTTTCGACGAATGCAGAAGCGTCTTTTGCTTCTATTATGCCTTTTATGGTTCCTGCGACTGCGGCCGGTTCCAATTTTCCGAGTTCTTTCGCATGAGCAGAATTCATGGCCAGTACCACAACGGCCGTTTTTTCACAGATTTTCGCTACTTCAGACAGTGCTTGCAACGTTTCCGGAGTCACCAGCGGAATATCGCCATATAATATGTATATCCATTCGAAATTATTGCAGAATGGTTCTTTTTCGCAATTGACCTCAACAGAAAGATTATTCTGACTCTTCAGAGCACACTTTACGGCATCACTGCTTCCCTTGACCGTAGACTGATATGCAAAGGACACAGCATCAGCGAATTTCAGGGGGAAGGCCTCGTATCCTGGTCTCAGCACCACCGTGATGTCTTCCAGACCGGCGGACAAAGCACTGTGTATCACATGATCCAGCAGCGATAGTCCTCCTACCGTGTGAAATATTTTCGGAATCGCAGACTTAAACCGCGTGCCAACTCCTGCTGCTAGTATTATTGCCGAATTCATTTGCCATCCATAATAGCTTCTAATATTAAATGCGTTTTTGCAATAATTCCACGCATCCTGCCGCAAATGTATTTATAGCAATGTTGCATTGGGCTTGCAATATATTCGTTGGAAATCATGGACCTGTGCTCAAAAGATTTTGTCGATAACGTTAATAAAAAGTGAAAAGATACAAAATTTCTGCGCATACCACACATTATACGTATTTATTAAAAATAATTTTCATTGTTTTTAATAATAACTCTTGAAAACAGTCAAGTTTACCAGTACATACTATATATAATATAGTCAACGGAGATAAAAGTATGAAAAAAATTGCAGCAATGTGCTTCTCGCTTTTTATGTTTCCCGCAAGTTTTTGTACAGATATGCGAAATGTTGCAGTATCCAAAGAGTCATTCCGAAATGTCGATGTCGTTTCCGAAATAATTCGTGACGCGGCTTGGGTAATAGAAGATGAAAACAACATCGACAAACTGGAACAGACGCTTAGGCAAGAAAAATATCAGGATTTGCAAAACGCAAAAAAACTCTTGCTGACAATAATCGGCGATAAAAAAGCAATGACCAATGGAACGGCATTTTTGTCATGGGTCTATTGTCGATTGGCCAATCCAATAGCGAAAAAAACAAATGTTCCGGCTTCGATTCCTAGCGAATTTTATCGTTCATCGACGTCTGCGCTATCGCTGGAGGATCTACTAACGATATCTAATCTTTCCAAGAGTGCCTCTACAAAGCAGTCGATGGATTTGCTGCGTGCATTTATCCCTTATTGCATATGCAATTGCCAAAAAACATTAGTCGATATTTACTACGGAGCTTCCCATTTTTTTATGAATACAGAGCATGAAGATATCGCTATAAAACTCATGGAAAGAGCTGCAAGTAATACAAAACCATATGATAATATATACGATACCTGTCACTTAATGTTAGCGTCTCTTTTGCTGAAAAATAACGAAGAAGACAGAGGATTCGAGGTACTAAAACATCTTCTTGAAAAGAGCTCAACGAATCCAATAATACGAGCCATAAGCACTAGAGTTTTAAAATTATTTGTTCGTGGAGGTCTGGGATATACTCAATCCTCTCCAGATAATGCTCCGTTCAGAAATATTAACTTTGTTGTGTCTGAAAATAAGAAAGCTGGGGATTTTTTTAAAGCGCTAATATACGAAGAAATGGAAAAAATATCGCGTTATCCAGATGGCAACGAAATTTTAGCTGCACATGCGTTCATGGATAAGCTAAATCAATACGATGGTATACACGTCGACGCTGTAAAATACATTGATGCACAAACTTTGATCAAAGGCATGAACATCTCTAAAGAAAATAGAAAATATCTGCTGGAGTTGATCGATAGTAGCGAGTACGGTGAGAGACTCTTTCATAAAATAGAACTTTTTCTTGCACAATCGTTTGATGATAACACTGAGCTTAAACAAAAAATACTAGCGGAATTTAAATATGCCATCCGAAAAAGCAAAGTATTCCGCGATGCGATGCTAGCTTTTATAGCTCGTGTGGAATCAAAGCCATCTGTTAGTGCAAGTGCTCTATACGACTTTAGACAACTATACGCTCCAGTTAGTTTTTTGTCGTCAGAATCATCTGCGATTTCTTCGAGCTCTTCATATATAGATAAATTACTTTGAAAGTTCGTACTCTTGATCATGGCAATTGCTATACCTGTTTATGCAATAACACGCATTTCCAAAGTAATTTATCTATAACACTATAAAGATAAAGGACGACAATTCATCTTGCATTTCTTTTTTTCCATTCACCTATTTTTCGGAAAAAAATAAAGTTCATCACATGCCTAGATATTATAAAATGCCACTGTATTTTACATTATTTCACGAATGCGGACACTCCACGTCGGGCTGCTTCGCGATGACAACTTCTGACATTGGTATCGACAATTCAATGCTGCTTGCTTCCAAATTTGTTGAAATTACCCTAGACAAGAAGGCATATAAAAGCAGACAAAACCTGCTGAAACAACTGACCCCGGAATATCAAAAGCAATTTCTGTCTCAATTTTCGAACTGCGAAAGCATTGACGAATATATACGATGGAAATGTCGTCAAATGAATTCTTCATCCGAAATTACTGAAAGCTTATATGATAATACGACAGAACTTCTACAGATATTTGGGACTTTGCTGCTGAAAAATGGCGAGAAAAATATACTATACATAAACAAATTGAGCGATTTCGCATTGCGTATGGAACTTGGGATGCCGATCAGATTTTTTCACGATGGAATGAATGATATGGACATTTCTAAAATAATAAACGAACTTATGAAAAACTGCCCGCCTTGCCAAAGGTTTAATGTAGACAGAGAACTGCTGGATATGTACATGCGAGCTGCTGGTAATTTAAGCCTGTATGAATATTCTAAAAGAAATTCTCTATGGCAATTAAAACAGATAAAAGAATGTCTAGAGCAGGTTAAAGAAAAAATCTTGCAAAAGTATCTCAAAAATTAACTGAGATTCGCCCCTTCAAGGCTGAAGAGCAACACAGTTACACGCTTGGCTAGAAAAAGCATCAAGTCCGGAGAAAAACTCATAACGAAACGTTAAATCAAATATGCTCAAATGCTTGATTGATGAAAATATTTTCCTCTCAATCATCAAATTTTTACGAAACGGCTCTGGCAGAGGAGTTAAGCCATCATTGACTCAAGTTTCCAATGATGATATTCTGCGGCAAGTTTTTACGTTATTGTAAAAATATTTATATAATTTATGAGGTTATTATGAAAAAAACGTTTTTTATGTTGGCAAGTTTATATGTGTTCTATGCAGAAGGAATGTATCCCATTTCAGATTTTCATCAGAAGAGAATCAGGCTAAAGTATTAGTTGATATGACTCCAGGCTCTACTGTTAATAATAATGCAAAATATTATTTGAACATCCCTTCCATCTGTTGTTTGCAGGTTAATAATAATGATTCCCCTTTTATTCTGGGCAATACGAATGAGATATCATCCATTCCTGTCCAAATCTCAGTAATTGGTTATAAGAAAAGTGGGCTTGCTTATGAGCAAATAATTTCGAATAACATTGTCGTTTTCTTTGATAGGCTTCAATCTAAGAACAGCTTATCTGTAAAAGAAATAAGCATTAATCTTGATGAAAAAGTTACTGCTCAGTTCACGCTGTCGTCTCCTCACAAAATTGAGGCTATTGGTGACGCTAATAATACCACTCTTGCCATAGAGCTTTATAAAGCATTAATTGAGTCCATGGGGGGCACAACGGATATAATTGTTTCTGGAAAACCTAATGCTTTTATAGGAGCTGGTCTCGCTGTCGATATTTATCCAAGAGCTTGGAGTGCCATAAAAAAATATGACAACACTACGGAAGTTAAAGGAGCAGGTAGTTCGTATGATCTTCATGCTTTTAGTTTCTTCATGATTAATAATTCTTCGTCAGCATCAAGTTCTTCCTCATCTTCTTCTTCATCCAGCACTCCGGAGCGCATTAAAGTTTTTATTAGCCATGAGGGTGACACCGTCGTAGATGATAATAGGACTCTAGACGCATTTAATCCTAACGCACACCAACAGTTAGATCTCCAGATTAATAGCCTTTCATCACTTTTTTCTCAGTTTTATAGCAGGAAATAGCATAATTATTTTTGGTTCAAGAGTATATTAGATTGATTTTCTAGCCCAATAAGGTAGGATATATCAATGAAAAATAGATACATAAAAAATACCCATATTTCTGAATCCCAATTTAGGAAAATTTTACGCCTATTTGGAGCAGAT
>JAITDB010000011.1 GCA_031282785.1 Holosporaceae bacterium | reverse complement strand
TGAACCCTATCGAACACTTCTGGAGTTGGTTAAAAAGAAAAATCAGATCATTAAAAATTAAATTCACTTCTCTAGATGATGCCATATACTACGCACCATCATAGTGAGCCATGTATACTGGACCAGGACCAGCTCGCAACCGTGGTTTGACAGAAGCCCGCGGAGAATTTATCTGGTTCGTAGATGCTGACGACGAGGTTCCCACCGAAAATTTCAGAGATTTCGACATAAAACAAGCCTGCCAAAACTGCGATGTCGTGATGTTCCGTTACAATCAGGTGATTCCCGGAGTAAAAGGAACTCAACCATGGGAAAAATACGATGATAAAGTTATGGCAACACGTCCGGCAGACGATTTTACTGTTGCCGAGTTTCCCGATGTGCTGATCACTTTACTTTCTGTTTGGAATAAGTTTTTCCGCCGTGAAATTATTGAAACTTCCGGTATGAATTTTCCGGATTGCGCCATATACGAAGATGTGACATTTACCATAATTAACCTCTGCGCTGCTAAAAACATTCGTTTCGTCAACCGGGAGTTGTACACATATCACCGCAATAATTCACATTTGTCATTGGCGAACGACGAGCGGCGCATGCTAATATTTCCGGCAATGCAAATCTGCGAAAATTGGCTAAAACGCAACTGCATTAACCGTGACATTTGGACTTTATTTCATGTTTGTAAGATACGCTGTATTTTATTTAGTTACATGCAAACGAATGAGTTGGTTCGTTGTCAAATAAAGCAATATTTTGATGATTACTTGAGATCTCTGGATCAGGATACATTCGTTCGACTATTACGACATCCGTTTCTCAACATAAAAGTGAAGCAGCGGATGTTGGAATTGCAAAATTTCGCTTATTCAAGAATAGAATGCGACGATAGTCACAAATATTGGTTACAAACGTATCATGACCGAAAAAAATCTCAAATGGCGTTTTGTATCCTAACACTTTTTTCGACCGATTATTTAATTCACTCTCGATTTCTCGATTTTTTTTATCAATGACATCAACCTAAAAATTCTTTTTTTTACCAATCACATTTCCTCTTAGAATTACCACATCTTCCTGGGAAGTGGAAAGAAAATATCGAAAAATGTATTTCGTAATGTTCGCTGATATGTTAGAGTATTCTGCGCATAATGATTAGTATTGCGTTTTGCCGCCGTGGCTCAGTGGTAGAGCACATCCTTGGTAAGGATGGGGTCGTGAGTCCGATTCTCACCGGCGGCACCATTTCATTATTTTATCTGAGGTATATATTATGAGCGACAAGATTTCTGGATTCGAATATATTAAAAAACATGACATCAAAAAGGCTCTGGCCGTTGTGGTAGACGGAATCGCAATGGATCTGGCAACTATATTCGACGGAAATACTACCGTGGAGGTCATAACTAAGGATCATCCGCTGGCTCTGGGAATCATGCGTCATACGACAGCGCACATCATGGCTCAGGCTCTGCAGGAGCTGTATCCGCAAATTAAAATTGCCATTGGTCCGACCATAGAAAACGGATTTTACTACGATGTCCAATGCGATCACCAAATTATTCCAGACGACTTTGACGCCATAGAAAAAAAAATGCGCGCCATCATAAAAGCCGATTATAAAATCACCCGAGAAATTGTGTCCAAGGCAACGGCGTTGGAAATATTTTCCGCAGAGCCGTTCAAGCAGGAACTCATTCGGGATCTGGATGTGACTGAAGTCAGTATATATCGTCATGAGGATAAATTCGTGGATCTCTGTCGTGGTCCGCATTTGCCCAAAACGGGAATGGCGTCGCCGCATTTCAAAATCATGAAATTGGCCGGAGCTTACTGGCGAGGAGACTCTAAACGAGACATGCTACAGCGCATATACGCCACCGCATGGTTTTCTCAGGAGGATCTGGACACCTATGTCCAAAATCTCGCTGAAGCAGAAAAACGCGATCATCGAAAAATCGGAAAAGATATGGATCTGTTTCATACACAGGAAGAAGCAGTGGGATCCGTGTTCTGGCATCCGAACGGATGGGTATTGTACCGCACAATTCAGGAGCATCTACGTAAATATTTGGCCAAAGATGGCTATCAGGAGGTGTCAACTCCGCAAATGATAGATCGTTCTCTGTGGGAGGCCTCTGGTCATTGGGAAAAATTTTGGCAGAACATGTTCATCGCCGAATCCGAAGAGCGAATACTAGCCGTAAAACCCATGAACTGTCCGGGACAAATACAAATATTCAAGCAGGGAGTGAAAAGCTATCGAGATCTTCCGTTCCGGCTGTCTGAATTCGGGATGTGTCATCGGAACGAGCCGTCTGGAGCTCTCTACGGCACCATGCGAGTGCGGGCGTTCATTCAGGACGACGGACATATTTTTTGTACCCAGGATCAAATGGCCGCAGAAATAAAAAAGTTCTGCAATCTTTTAAGCAAAGTATATCGAGATTTCGGATTTGAATCGTTTGACGTGAAGTTTTCAGATCGCCCGGAGGTCAGAGCCGGATCCGACGACGTATGGGACATGGCGGAAAATCTTCTATGGAAATCTGCAACGGAAGCAGGACTCGATTTTTCCGTAAATAAAGGCGAAGGAGCCTTCTACGGTCCAAAATTGGAGTTCGTTCTGAAAGATAAACTCGGACGCGATTGGCAATGCGGCACATTGCAGGTGGATCTCATTCTGCCGGAACGATTGGGAGTCTGGTACACTGGCGAAGATGGCGCAAAGCATCGACCAATTCTGCTGCATAGGGCAATTCTGGGATCCCTGGAGAGATTCATTGGCATACTGCTGGAAAATTACGCAGGAAAATTACCGCTGTGGCTGAGTCCAGTGCAGATTGTCGTAGCTACCATTACCAATGACTCGGATGTCTATGCGGAAAAATTCTTCCAGATCCTCGAAGAAAATAATATTCGGGCCAGACTCGATCTGAGACCAGAAAAAATTTCCTATAAAATAAGAGAACACTCTCTGGCTAAAGTTCCACTCATGGCAGTACTGGGAGCAAACGAATCCGCGTCCAATACTGTAACCATTAGAAAAATCGACGGTTCGCAGGAAACTTTATCACTGGAAAATGCTCTGCTCACCATAAAAAAAATGTGTCTGAGTCCTGTAGTTTAAAGTGAGTTTTATTTGGAGAATTTTCTAAAAATCAATGAAAAATTTTGTTATAGCAATTAAAAGATTACTACTAAAAATAGTAAACGCAGCTGAATTACAGGTGGAAAAATATGGTGCCCGCTATATATCTTTCGGCTCGTTTTCTCTCATAAATTATATTTTTCCATTTTATATGTGGTCAGATCGCAATTGTATGGATACGTCGGTATTGCTGATAAGAGCATTGGCGGGCATATTTAACTTTCTTCTTCTGATGCACGAATCCTGGAGCAGACCATTTAAAAAATATCTTCCACTATACTGGTATTTTACGGTTATGTTTTCGCAGCCATTTTTTGCGTCTTATATGTTGTGTCTCGAAGGACTTACCGTTTTTTGGATCATAAATATATCGTTGGCTCTGGTTTTGTCTCTCATAGTACTGGATTTTTATAGCTTTTTGATCGTATTTCCGTTGGGAATTGTGTTGGCCTATGTCGTCTTATATATAAACAACACGCCGATTAATCTGGAGTTTTCAAAAGATATTCCGTTTCAAATGGTATATCTTATTGTGCTTTCCAGTATAATTTCTATCGTTTTTTCGAGGAATAGAGAAAAAATCGAGCAAGAAAAAATGAACGCACTGCGAGTGCTCGGAGCAACATTGGCCCATGAAATGAGAACTCCGCTGTCAACGGTCAGCATGATGTGCAAAATTATGCATCGTAATCTGTCTGCCGATGAGCTGAACCCCAAGAAAATATCTCTAAACGTTCAGCAAATAGAAAAAGAAGTAAAAGAAATGATGACCACTGTGGACATTATACTAACAAAAATAAATCAATCCCACTTTCATGAAAATTTCGAAAAATGCAGCATAAAAGAATGCATAAACGATATGATGGAAAGATATCCGTTCTATGACGGCGAACGGAATCTAGTCAAAATAAACTGCGGACGCGATTTTTCCTTTATGGGACAGAAATCTTCTGTTGTGCATATACTTTTCAACCTCATGCAAAACGCAATTTATCAGATTCACTCCGTTAATACCGGATGGATTATGATTTCTACTCAGAAAAAAGCCAAACATAACATATTGCAATTCAAAGATACCGCGTCTGGAATAGATCCCAACATATATGAAAGACTATTCGAACCCATGGTGACAGGAAAATCAGCTGGAACCGGTCTGGGACTGCACTTTTGTAAAACTGCAATGGAATCCATGGGAGGAGAAATCATTTGCAAATCGGTATTTGGTAAATATACAGAATTCACGCTTTTATTTCCCAAGGTAGTACATGT
>JAITDB010000115.1 GCA_031282785.1 Holosporaceae bacterium | reverse complement strand
TCATATACTACGAGAGAGCAAATCTGGCAGAAGAAAATCCAAAACTGAATAATCTTCTAAATTTTATGAAAAACAGATCGTTTGTGACATTTCTCAAGAGCGCATCCTATGTTTTTTATTGTCGAACTTTTACTAAATTTAAAACGTTTTTGCTTGCTAACTCGGAGGCGATTTTGCAGGACGATACCGGTATACCATTTGATTCTTTCGGCCTAAAATGGCAAAAGTATCCTTTTGGTATCTATACTGGCCCTTTAATAAAGGTATTCAAAAATTATAAGCAACCGGCGATGGCTAATTTCTACAAAAGCAGTGATACTGTCAAGATACCATTCAAAATAGGCTATGGATTTTTATTAGCAAAGCCAAGTCTGCTACTCGCAGTGCAGAATAAAGCCATACAAAGCAACAAAGCTGAGTCAAATAAAATTATGTCAGAAGAATCTACAGCGAGAAAAGAAACGCAAAACAATATTGTCGCTGCAGAATCTGAGATCAATAATATCGTAGAAACAACTGTTGAAAATCAAGAAAATCCGAAAGATGCACTTCCGGCAGTTTCTTCGCCATCAATAATGGATTTTCTGGATCATAGTTCAAGCAACGGCAGTCTCCTGCAGCAGCAAGTGTCGACATCCGCCGATGCGCGAGTCACCACTGTTCCCGTCGATGAAGAAGCGCTGCGCCAGTATATGGCCAAAATGCTGACAATTACGGAGATCGACTATTAAAAATGAAAAATTAATGCCGGTCATTGCAATTTTTTCTCGTTCGGATTTGGATTCGGAAATTTTTTACAGATTTGCGCAGGAAATGGATTTTCTTGTGGATCAGACCGCAAAAACATATGACATTTTAGAATCTAGAAAAATTTGCGTTGCTGTTTCCGGCGGTCCGGACAGTCTTGCGCTACTAATCCTAGCACAGGCCTGGGGATACAAGAGGAATCGCGATGTCGTCTGCGTTACAGTTGATCATGGACTGCGTTTGGAATCGGCAAATGAAGCGGAGTTCGTGCGCGATTTCTGCCACGGCATCGGCATAGAGCATCATATTTTGAAATGGAAAAATTCGCAGAGCCTTCCGTCCGGCAAACTGGAAAATTTGGCGCGTGAAGCTCGCTATGAACTCTTGAAAAATTTTTGCCACGAGCGTGACATCGATCTGCTGCTCACCGGACATACGCTGAATGATCAATTGGAAACCTACGCTATGAGAAAAATGTCTGGAAGTTCGCCGTTGGGATTGGCAGGCATGAGCAGAATTCGATCTATTTCGGTCAAGGTGAAATTGCTGCGTCCACTGCTGGGGTTTTTCAAAAAACAGCTAGAAAATTTTTTGACAGCACAAAATATTCAATGGAAAAACGATCCAATGAACAGCGACGATTCATTCCGAAGAGTCCTGCTGCGAAAACAAATTGCGTCCTATGGAGAAGACACGATTCGCGCTTACACCGAGGAAATTCTGCATCTGAGAAAAATAAGACATGATATAGAAACGAACGCCGTCGATTTTCTGAAACACAAAGTAATTTTTTCCGATTTCGGTCATGCGTCGCTGAATTACGACGCTCTGCTGAAGGAAGCTCCGACAGTACAGCAGGAAATTATTAAAAGAACGATCTGGAACGTCGGCGGAAAAAAATACGCTCCCAGCATCAGCGAAGAAATAATATCGCAAATTTTGAGCGGAAAAATTAATACAATCGGACGATGCTTCTTGAAAATAAAAAAAAATACGATCTATGTATTGCGCGAAAATCGTCGAGACGAGCCGTCATTTGTGCTTTTGAATCCGTACTGCGCTGTATTTGACGATAGATTCGTGCTAGGATCTGAAAACGATTTGTCCGATTGTAAAGCGTCCTGGTATTGGGAAAAAGAAATTTCCGGGATCTCCTGTATTTATCGCAATATAGGATTGCCTTGTATTTATCGAAATAATAAAATCGTTTTTGTACATGGAATTTTTTGCGACTCCCAAATGAAAATTAATGCTCGTTTTGTCCAAAAAGTTAATTTATTTGATATATTTTTATAAATTAGGGTGCGATTAGTGAACAAAAATCATAAAAATGTTGTTATATGGCTTGCGATAGTCTGTTTTTTTTATTTACTATTTCAATCGTTTAATATGGGAAAGGAAAATATTAGCAATATTCCCTATTCAGACTTCATTTCTGATGTTGAAAGCGGAAAAGTTAATAGCGTAATTATTCGCGGCTCCACCATAGACGGCACCACCAGCGATGGGAAAATTTTTTCCACTCATAATCCCAACGATCTAGGACTCGTGGATCGACTCCTGACAAAAAAAATCAGAATTATGTCCACTCCGAGTGAAGAAAATTCAGCGCTGATGCATTTTATTTTCAGCGGACTGCTGCCGATGCTGATTTTAGTCGCGGTATGGTTTTTTTTCATGCGCCAACTGCAATCTGGAGGCAACAAAGCCATGGGATTTGGGAAATCCAAGGCGAAATTGCTGAACGAAAAATCTGCTAGGATCACTTTTAACGATGTTGCTGGCATAGATGAAGCCAAATCTGAGCTGGAAGAAATTGTCGATTTTCTAAAAGATCCGAATAAATTTAAGCGATTAGGGGGAAAAATTCCCCGCGGTGTACTGCTGGTTGGTCCTCCGGGAACTGGAAAGACTCTGCTGGCACGAGCCATTGCCGGCGAGGCCAATGTGCCGTTTTTCAGTATATCCGGATCGGAATTTGTGGAGATGTTTGTGGGAGTTGGTGCGAGTCGTGTGCGAGATATGTTTGATCAGGGAAAGAAAAACGCTCCCTGCATAATTTTCATCGACGAAATTGACGCCGTTGGACGTCATCGTGGTTTCGGACTCGGCGGCAGCAACGATGAACGAGAGCAAACACTGAATCAGCTCCTAGTAGAAATGGATGGCTTCGAAGAAAACAGCGGAGTTATCATAATATCCGCCACCAATAGACCAGACGTACTGGATCCGGCTCTGCTGAGGCCCGGACGCTTTGATCGTCAGGTGGTAGTACCGGCTCCGGATCTCAATGGCCGAGATAAAATCCTACGAGTGCATCTGAAGAAAGTTCCGCTATCTGCCGATGTGGATCCGTTGGTTTTGGCTCGAGGCACTCCGGGATTTTCCGGCGCAGATCTGGCGAATCTCGTGAATGAAGCAGCACTGCTGGCAGCTCGACGAGAAAAACGCGTCGTAAGCATGGACGAACTGGAAGAAGCCAAAGACAAAGTCATGATGGGCGCAGAACGTCGCTCCATGGTCATGACCGACGAAGAAAAAAAACTTACCGCCTATCACGAAGCCGGTCATGCCATCGTGGCACTCAATATTCCCGAATCCGATCCCATTCACAAGGCGACAATCATCCCCCGCGGAAGAGCACTGGGAATGGTAATGCGACTTCCGGTGAACGATAGGATCTCCGTATCAAAAATAAAATTAGAAGCAGACTTGTCGGTGGCAGCCGGAGGCAGAATCGCCGAAGAAATGATCTTCGGACGAGAAAAAATAACCACCGGGGCATCATCCGATATCGAACAAGTCACGCGCATCGCTAGAATGATGGTAGTAGAATGGGGCATGAGCGATAAACTGGGATTTCTCTCCTACGCCGACGAAGGTGCACAGGAAGTATTTCTGGGACACTCAACAGTGGCCAGCAAAAATTTATCGATGGAAACATCTAAAATAATCGATAATGAAATAAGAAGCATCGTCGATAAAACCTATAAACGCGCCGAAACCATATTGAAAAATAATACGGACGCACTAGAACTTCTGGCAGAAGGACTCCTGGAACATGAAACGCTGTCCGGCGAAGATATCCGAAAAATAATCGGCGGCGAAAAAATTCAAAAATTAAAAAAAGAGGAAACGCCAAGGCCTTCAAAAAAATTAAAAATGCCAACCTCAAATAAAAATTTGGATAAAAAAATTGAAGAAACTAAAATTAAACACTCACGAAAACAAAATTTATTTGTAAAAACTGGCGTTTAAATGCAGGAAGAACCGCCAATTATAAAATTATGCGTCGGCATCGACCTGAAAAAAAATAGACTGGATAAATTCCTGGCTTCAGAATTGCAGAATTTGTCTCGCAGCAAAATTCAGTCTATGATAGAATTCGGCGACGTGTCCGTAAACGGCGTTATCGTGCAAAATTCCAATTATATTTTAAAAATTCGTGATGAAATTTCTATTGCTTCCTTCATCGTACCGGAAACCAATCGATTGGATCCAGACGAAAGCGTAAATTTCACAATTCTATACGAAGACGACGATCTGATGGTAGTGCATAAACCCGCTGGCGTGGTAGTACACCCCGGTGCCGGCAATCGCCATCATACACTTGCCAATGGATTGACTCATCACTGCGAACTATCCTCCGGCAGCGACGACAGCGGCTGCAGACCTGGTATCGTGCATCGTCTGGATAAAGACACCAGTGGCATTCTTGTAGTCGCAAAAAATGATTTCGCCCATGAAAATTTAGCAGAGCAATTCAAAACGCACTCCATAAAAAGAAAATACGTTTGTTTCTGCTACTCGGTCATTAATCCCAAAAGTGGAAGAATCGAAACCATGATCGCCCGGGACAAAAACAATCGCCTGAAAATGGCTGTATCCCGAGAAGGAGGAAAATTGGCTATTTCCGTATACAGAACTCTACGAATATTCGCTAATTTTGCATCAAAGGTAGAATGCGAATTGCTCACCGGCCGCACTCATCAAATCCGAGTGCACATGAGTCACATGGGACATTCGCTCATAGGAGACATAACTTACAAAACGAAAAATTACAGTGTACCAAAAGAAATAGGCAACTATCTACGGACTTTTCCTCGACAGGCGTTGCATGCTTATTTCCTGGAATTCGTTCATCCGAGATCACAGCAGCTCATGCATTTCGAATCGGAATTGCCGGAAGATCTTCAACAGTTGGAAAATCTTTTGGAATCAAATTTTTGATGTCGCAAAGTTGAAACTCGAAAAAAAACTCAATTTTTTACGAATTTCAACAGCTCTTTATTATATTTTTTTATTAATTTTCATAGTCAATCTTGCGCGTCCTTTGTTATCGTATCCCAGGAAGAGAACGCTCACTTCGTCGCCGTCGTTCACGATATCTGTGACTTTTTCCACTCTCTTGTCGGACATTTCGCTTATGTGCACCAGTCCTTCTCTTTGACCAAAAAAATTCACGAAGGCGCCGAAATCCATTACTTTCACGACTTTGGCATTATAGATAGTGCCATATATCGGATCCAGTGCGATTCCTTTAATCATGTCGATGGCACATTCCATTGACGCTGTATTGCTAGCGGCCACTGTGACATTGCCATCATCGTCGATATCGATTTTTGCTCTAGTGCGCTCGATGATTTCGCGTATAACTTTTCCGCCCGAACCAATAACCTCTCGGATTTTATCTTTCGGAATGAGGATGGTTGTCATTTTCGGAGCATTTTCATTTAACTCGGATCTGGCTTCGTCTAACACCTTTGCCATTTCATCCAGAATGTAGAGGCGTCCTTTTTTGGCCTGTCTTATGGCTTTTTCCATAATATCGAAGCTGATACCGGTTACTTTTATGTCCATTTGCAGAGCGGTAATGCCGTTTTGGGTGCCAGCGACCTTGAAATCCATGTCTCCCAGATGATCTTCTTCGCCCATGATGTCGCTGAGAATGACGTAATCATCTTCTCCGACTATGAGTCCCATTGCAATGCCAGCCACCGGATTCTTTAGTGGAACACCGGCGTCCATGAGCGCCAACGACGCTCCGCATACGGAAGCCATAGACGATGAACCATTGCATGACAAAACCTCCGACACAACGCGGATGGAATAAGGAAAATCTTCTTTGGACGGTAGTACACTGTTGATGGCTCTCCAGGCAAGACGCCCGTGACCGATCTCCCGACGTCCCGGAGTGCCCAATCTGCTGATTTCTCCCACGGAAAACGGAGGAAAATTGTAGTGCAGCAGGAAACGCTCCTTGTATTCGCCAGCCAGAGCATCTATGATTTGCTCGTCCTGAGCCGTCCCCAGTGTCGCAATGGCCAGAGCCTGCGTCTCTCCCCGCGTAAATAATGCAGATCCGTGCACCATCGGCAATACTGCAACATCTGCGGTTATTTTTCTTATGTCCGTAGACGATCTGCCGTCAATGCGTTTTCCGGTAGCAAATAAAGTCGTTCTTATGTGGTTAGAACAGATGTCGTGAAATATTTCTCCGAGAATTTTTTTATCAGTGCAGCAATTGTTTTCCGAAAAATGCACTACTATCGATTCAAATACTTTCGCCAGAGCTTCATTTCTGTCGTGTTTGGACTTTCCTTTATAGGCGTTTTCTATTTCTTTGTCGAAATGTTTCGCCATTTCCTTCGCTATTTCCGAATAATCGGCGCCATGTTCAGCCACTTCCCACGGATCCTTCGCGCATTCTTCAGCGAAATCCAGTATCATATCGATTACCGGCTGAAACGATTCGTGCCCGAACTTCAAAGCCTTTAGCATGTCTTCCTCCGAGAGCTCGTTGGCTCCGGATTCCACCATCAGAACGCCATCTTTTGTGCCGGCTATCACCAGATCCAAGTCCGAAGTTTCAGACGGATTCAGTAGGAATTCACCATTGTCAAATCCGATTTTGGAAGCAGCAATTGGTCCCATAAACGGAATTCCAGAAATGGTAAGTGCAGCTGACGCTCCAATAATGGAAACTATGTCCGGATCGTTCTTGCCATCGAAACTAAGAACAGTGCATATCACCTGAGTCTCGTTCTTGAAATTCGGATGAAAAAGCGGACGAATCGGCCGATCTATCAATCTGGAAGTCAACGTCTCTCGCTCAGACGGACGTCCTTCTCTCTTCACAAAACCTCCGGGAATTTTTCCGGCTGAATAAGCTTTTTCAATATAATTTACTGTGAGTGGAAAAAAAACCGACTCCAGTGACGGCTCTCTGCTAGCAACAACAGTACATAATACCGTGGTATCGGCATATCTAATCATAACGGCGCCGGTAGCCTGATGCGCCACGCGTCCTGTTTCAATGGAAAGTAATCGATCTCCCCATATAATTTCTTTTTTAAATATCATTCCCTTCTTTCCTATATTATTATTTCAAACTCCGGATTTCATTAGCATCTCAATCCAAGTGTTTTTATCAGACTTGCATATCTATCACTGTTGATTCTTTTAAGATAATCCAGCAGTTTCCTTCTCTTACTTACCATAGCCAGAAGACCGCGTCTCGAATGAAAATCCTTGGTATGGACATTCATGTGGTCTCCCAAACTATTAATTCTAGCCGTTAATATCGCCACCTGGACTTCCGGAGATCCTGTGTCCCCCTTGTGAGTGGCAAATTTGTTTATAATCTCCTGTTTATTTTCAATCGACATCTTTGTTCTCCAATTTTAGCATTAATAAACACACATTCTAACGGCTTTCAGTAAACCGTCGTCAAATATGGATCCAATTCCTTTGAAACTGCCGTCAGCACTGTCATGTATGCGTACATACGACAACAACAACTGATTTTCAAGGGATATGCGTAACCCATGCTGAACCATTTTCACAAGACCGCTCTCTAAATATAAGGCCGGGATGTCGTCCAGCGGACTTTCAGTAGGTATAAGCAATCTCACCAGTGTATTATCCTCTATTTCTGATAATTTTTCCAGGGGAATCGCATGCTTTATTGAAAAAAAACCAGATCTCGTTCTTTTCAGTTCATCGACATAAGCCAAAGAACCTAGTTTTTCCGCAATGTCCCGGGCAAGCCCTCTCACATATGTGCCTTTTGAGCAAATTACACGAAATCTGAAAATATTGTCCTGCGTCGCCTCCAGAGACAGTGAAAATACCTCGATTTCCCGCGGCGCCAGCTCGACATTCTCTCCGGCCCGAACTCTATCGCAGGCTCGACGACCAGATACCTTTAGAGCAGAAAAAATCGGAGGCCGCTGCCATTGCCAGCCAAAAAAATCCGGCAAAATATTTTTTATCTCCTCCGAAGTCGGAATTTTCGACGACTCTCCGACGATTTTTCCGTCTTTATCGAGAGTGTCAGTGGTTTTGCCAAAGACAACAGCGAATTCGTATTCTTTTTGCGAGGAATCCTCTAAAAAATGTATAAATTTTCGCGCTTCACCAACAGCAATGGGCAATACCCCCGTAGCAAAGGGGTCCAACGTTCCAAGGTATCCGGTTCTGGCTCCCAATATCCTCCTGACCTTGATCATGGCCGCATTGGACGACATGCCCGCAGGTTTGTCCAGACACAGCCATCCGCCGATATTAGAATTTTTTTTCGACAACTCCTATAATTCCACTCAAATCGCCGCCAACAGAGCGTCAACAGCATCTAATTTTTCCCAGGTAAACTCGGGAAGCTCACGACCGAAGTGTCCATAGCAGGAGGTCTTTCTATAAATAGGACGCAACAAATCCAACTTTCTGCATATGAAATACGGCCGCAGATCAAAGACCTCTCGCACTATCCGTGTCAACTCGGCGTCTGGGACATTACTGGTGTTAAACGACGTCACAAAAACAGAAACCGGATCTGCTACTCCGATACAATAGGCTATCTGAATCTCGCACTTTTTCGCGAGTCCCGCTGCTACGAGGTTTTTGGCCATATATCTGGCCATGTATGCGCCGGATCTGTCAACCTTCGACGGATCTTTCCCGGAAAATGCTCCGCCACCGTGCCTTCCCACTCCACCGTAGGTATCCTGAATGATTTTTCGTCCGGTCAGTCCACAATCTCCCATCGGACCTCCTATTTCGAATCTTCCCGTGGCGTTAATATATATCTTGCAGTCGTTTTTATCGAAAAAACCACTGGAACTCAGTAGTGGATAAATAACTTCCTCCCGCACCGCTTCCTCAATTTCGCTCCGAGAAATATTTTTTGCATGCTGAGTGGACACAACCACGCTGTCTATTTTTTTTGGTTCGCCGTTTTCATAAATAAAAGAAATTTGAGTTTTTCCGTCTGGTTTTATGAAGTCGACGAGTTTGTTTTTTCTTACCTCCGCCAATCTCTGAGACAACCGATGCGACCAGTAGATGGGAGCCGGCATGTACACACTTGTCTCCGAACAGGCAAAGCCGAAAACCATGCCTTGATCTCCGGCTCCCTGCTCTTCAGGATTATTTTTTTCCACTCCGATTGATATATCTTTGGATTGTTTGTTGATGGACGAGACAACTGCGCAGGTTTGCCAATCGAATCCTATGGAAGAGTCATCGTATCCTATTTCTTTTATGGTGTTGCGAACAATGTGTTGAATATCGACAGAACCAGCAGTGGAAATCTCTCCAGCGATAAAAGCCATTCCCGTAGCCACCAGAGTCTCTGCTGCAACTTTAGAATTTTTATCACACTCCAGCAAGGCATCTAAAATCGAATCAGATATCTGATCCGCTATTTTATCAGGATGACCTTCCGTTACGGATTCCGAAGTAAAAGTATATTTCATCTGTCGCTTCCTCCATAATTATTCACTATTTCAGGAGAAGTTAGCACATATTTTCTGCGCTTGGTAGCAAAAAAAAACGCTGCCCAAAAGTATTTGGTTCAAGAGTAGATTAGATTGATTTTCTAGCCCAATAAGGTAGGATATATCAATGAAAAATAGATACATAAAAAATACCCATATTTCTGAATCCCAATTTAGGAAAATTTTAC
>JAITDB010000113.1 GCA_031282785.1 Holosporaceae bacterium | reverse complement strand
GTAAAATTTTCCTAAATTGGGATTCAGAAATATGGGTATTTTTTATGTATCTATTTTTCATTGATATATCCTACCTTATTGGGCTAGAAAATCAATCTAATCTACTCTTGAACCATATTAAATACACTGCTGAAAATTCCGAAAATAGGTCAGATTGCTTTGAAAATCAGTTTGTGGCAATTTTGTAAAATCCTGCATATCGCTCTGGACGCAAAATTAAATTTCATGGACGCCATGAATCTGTCCATTGCAGCGACTCTCTTCGAAACCATAAAAAACGAACTGACAAGAGCAAAAAATTTGATAGCAGACGGCTATTCCATCGGCGAATCCTTCGCAAAAACGAAATTTATGTCCCATGAGATGCTGTCGGCCATATTCATGGGAGAGGAAAGCGGCGATTTATCAGGCAGTTTCAGCAGCATGAGTCAAGCGCAATACGAGGAGATTCTGCTCGACATAAGGATTCTGGGACAGCAGTTGAGCGTCGGACTGGCCATATTTACAGGACTCGTCTTCGTGCTCATTGTGTCTGGATTACTATTTCCGATATACAGCTACGTGGAAATGGCGGGAGCATAGTCAATGTACGCACTTCTGGGAGAAAAATTCATAAAAATATTCGACGAAAACTGGAGCTGCATTTCCATGAGCTACGATATTTTTTTCGCGATCCGCAGGAGATGCACCAACATAAAATCATTCTGGACAACTCAAATGTGGACTTCTCGCTGGAGACTCTGCACAACTGCAATATTCTGGATGCCTACGGTGCCCTGAGATGCATGCAGAAGGCGTCTGCCGCTGCGGAGGATATTTTTCTGCTGCCGCGCCTATCGCAGTCGAATATTTTTCGGAAATCCAATTTTTTTATCCAAAAAAGCGCTATCAAAAGCGATTTTTTCGAAAAAATTTCCGCTAATCAGGTGTTTCTCATGGAAAATATAATCGCCGTTTTTTGCCGCAGCATCGTGGAGATTGACGAAAAAACCTGGTGGATGTATGTGGCGGATCACCATTGCAGCGGCGTCAGAATTGTGGCGGGCATTGGAGATGGCATCGTGCTTTCCCGCGTGCTATCTGACACGCTAGCGAGAAATGCGTCTGAATCCGTGGAGCACACGATCAAATATCTGCGAAGATTCGGCTTGAAAAATGCCATAAAAATCATCTGCGTTCTGGAAAATGTTTCAGTTGACGCCTCGATCGAAAATCAGGAATTTATCCGCATCAAAAATGACGAAAGTTCCTAGCTGACACTGCTGACATTTCTGGCGACGTCGAAAAATATTCGCTCCGTTTGCAATGGCGAAAATTATTATCGCAGGATTCTGCAGCTCGATCATCGAAAAATTTCCGCCGTTCTGGGAATCTGCATATTTATGGAGACGCTGTGGCTGTGTCATGGAAGTTTCGATTTGTGGCGGGAAAAAAAAATCGTCGCGGCTCTGGAGAAAGCGCCGGAAAAAATCGTGCAAGACGCGTCTGCAAGGTTCCAATTCCACATAACCGTAGAAAATTTTCCGTTCATCGAACAAGTGGTTCCTCTTATCAGGAAAAATAAAATCGACGTTGAGCAAATCGTTCTGGAAAACGGCAATTCTCTGAAAATAAAAACGATCCTGAGCACGTCGCTGCTGCAAAAAATTCTGCGATCGTCGAACAAACAGATGTCCATTACTGCAGATGGAAATTCCCGCTCCGAATATGATCGCATAGACTCCAATGATTCGTCGGATAAAAAAAATGGTGCCGTGATATGCATAAAAATGAAATGAAAGTATACGGCATGATCGCTGCAATGTTTGTTCTGCTGATGCTCGGCATAGGGATCAACGCAGAGCTGGAAAAAACACGGAGCGCAAAGGAATCGCTGCAGGCGACGGAAAATAATCTCATGCAATTGGCTTCTGATATCTCGAAATATTCCTTTCCGCTGACGGAGTTGCGAGAAAATGTTGAGGATTTCGATCTTCGGGAGCGCATAAAATATCTTGCCGGTCAGACGGGCATCGAAACAGTTTTGCTGAAAAATAAATCGATGCAGCAGAAATATTTTCGATCCAACGAAATGGAAATACGTTTTTCTGCCGCAGAAGAACGCAGCATTTACGATTTCATCGACGGAATCCGCCAGCAGTTCCTCGTAGAGTTCAGGAGCATTGAAATAACCAAAAAGAAAAATTTTCTGGCAAAAATTCATTGCATTTTATATTTTTTCGAAAAAAAATCGCTGAGATATGTCACGAATCTGCCGAATGCGAAAAATATTTTCGACGTTTCCTGGGGGATTTTATTTCCGTGCGTACCAAAGGCGCATCAATTAAATTGCGTCATTGAAAACACGAAGGCACTGGTGGACGATCTTTGGTTTAATCCCGGAGACAGCATCGATGGAGCCCTGATAAAGAGGATAAATTACAATTCCATCGATCTGGAACGCGATCGCGAACTCTTCAATATCAAGATTGGCCTGGGTTTCTGCTTACCACCACGCGATTTTCAATGAGACACGAAAATATGTCCAAATTCTGCGACGGTCTTAGCTACAAATTCCAGACGAACGGCTGTATTTTTGTTGGAGTTGAGACGTTAAACAGCTCGGTCATAGCCCATACCATGGCGTCCAGTCGATCTGGGGACGGAGATTTCGGTTCGTATGTGGCCATTTGCGTTTCTAATTTCTGAAACTGTCGAGCGTGGAATATCATTTTTTTTTGGTAAAGAATCACGATTGGCTCGGCCCTCGCGATTTTTGATTTGTGAGCATATACGGTTTTTATTTTTACCGAAGCATCAATGGATCTAAGAAGATTTTCCAGCAGGTCTCCGCCGGCGTTACGTTCTACTACGATCAGGCGCGCCGAGTATCTGTGATAGGCGTCCACAACGCGTTTGGCCCAAGCATTTGGAGTGGCGGAGATGCTTAGATCGTCCAGCACGTATGCTTTTCCGAATCCATCCATGCCAGCGACGATTATGCCGGTTTCGTCGCTTTCGTTGTTGTTGGTCATGGCAGGATCGACGCCTATAACGATATTATTCATGGTTCAAGAGTAGATTAGAGAGGAGATTTTCTTAGCCTACTTAACAACAATTTATAAATATTTTCATGCCTATGATTAAAACGCCATTCGGTCTCCTTCAAGTGTAGATAGAAT
>JAITDB010000112.1 GCA_031282785.1 Holosporaceae bacterium | reverse complement strand
GTAAAATTTTCCTAAATTGGGATTCAGAAATATGGGTATTTTTTATGTATCTATTTTTCATTGATATATCCTACCTTATTGGGCTAGAAAATCAATCTAATCTACTCTTGAACCTATTTGTTTTCAAGTATATGTTTATAAAGTCCACTTTTTTTAAGTAATTGCGCATACGTAAAATTAAAATATAAATCGCCCACCACATTAATGTTACTTATGTCTTGCCGTTTATTTAATGTGGCTTTGCGTAGCTTAGTTGTTTTTAGATTTTTTGAGAACTCCGATGGCTCTGTTGCCTGCGATGGATCAAAAACCGGCGGAAATTCTGAATTCTGCAAAAGTGATGGAGCCTCTGGAACTGTGGACTCCTCTGCCTGAAGCGAAGATTGCGCAGCACGCGCAGGAGACTCTCCCCACAGACAAAATGCAAAAATCATTATGGATAAAATAAATGTCTTATGTTCACTCATACTTTTTCTCCTTCTTTTATAAAAGACATTTTATATAATACCAAAAAATAATATAAAAGTCAAGAAAAAGACATATAAAAATTAAGGCAAGTAGCTCGAAAAAAACTACCGCTATGTCGTAGATAGTTTTGTCGTTGATTTCAATGTATTTATGGCATCGGCGTAGCTATTGCTATTGAATAAAAAAGCACCCGTTACGCAATTATTTGCTCCATTTTCGAGGCACTTTTTTAGGGTAGACGGATTTATGCCACCGTCAACGCAAATTTCTGTTTTGGGGAGCAAAATTTTTCGAAGAACAGATATTTTTTTCAGCTGGGAGTCTATGAATTTCTGACCGGAACTGCCGGGATTTACAGTCATTACCAGAACGACGTCCAACATTTCAATGCAATACGAAATTACTTCGATGGGAGTTGACGGATTCAGCGCGACTCCGACTTCTTTCCCGAGATTTTTTATTTTTTGCAGTGTGCGATGCAGATGTTTGCACGTTTCAGGATGAACGATGAGCAAATCGGCTCCAGCGCTGGCGAAATTGTCGATGTGCCGATCCGGATCATCCACCATGAGATGTACATCAAAGGGCAGCGACGTCAATTTTCTATGGGCAGCGACCACATGGGATCCAAAAGTGATTGCCTCGACGTAATTTCCATCCATTATATCCCAGTGAATGCGATCTGCTCCAGCGGATTCCACGGCTAGCAGCTGTTGTCCCAATTGAGTGGAATCAGCCGAGAGCATTGAGGGACATATTACAACCTTGGAATCCATGCTTTGCTCTTTGTTCATTAATTTTCGCTCACTGTTTATCAATGGAAAAAATTTTCGTAAATTCCTGCCATTCGCCTTTGCTGAGTCCACTTTCCTCCGGAGATATTTTTTCTCCGCGGAGGGCTCTGTTGATAAGATCCTGGCAATGTTGAGGCACAGAAACAGATTTCTGCCGATAATTTACGAAGGCTTCGTAGGTATGGGGCACCCATTTTTTTACGATGTCTAATATTACATTTGCGTAGCATCTTATTTCGTACTGGGCGTGGGAATCGGCTCTTAATTTTAGAAAGTGCAGCAGATTATGCAGATCTATTTTCCAGTACATTTCCGTATAGACGCCAACCGGCAACACGGTGCGAGCGAGTTCTCTCGTAAGGGACATATCGTTCAACAAATGAGAATATTTTTCATAGGCGTTTTGCTGGATGCAGGCGATAGCGTCCAATATTTCCTGAGCTTTGCCCGGTTCGAGAGCGTCGTCGGATTTTCCCTGCCGATTGGACTCCGACTGCTGCGCGATCTGATCTATTTCCGGCAGATAAAATTCGTTACTCAAAACGGAATATCTAGCGGAATATTCGTTTACGTTGGCAGTGCGATGCCTCAACCATTGACGCGCAACAAATATCGGAAGCTTGAGATGCAATTTCAACTCGCACATTTCAAATGGAGTTGTATGCCCGTGTCTCATGAGATAATTTATGAGCCCCTTATCCTCCTGAGTTTTTTTCGTGCCAACGCCGTAGGAAACCCGCGCAGCCTGTACAATGGACGAATCGGTTCCCATATAGTCGATCAATCGCACAAACCCGTGATTCAAAACTGGAATCGGTTTATATAGAATCTCTTCCAGTTCCGGACTGGAAACCCTCATGCTCTCGTTTCTACTTTTTGTTCTCAAATCTTCAATAACATTGTCCGACAAATCTGCAGGAAGTTTATTCATAGTACCTCTCCATGTTTGAGGCTACCGCCTAGTGGCTCTTTTCCGCGATTGACTTCGTGGGATCCGCTATGCAAGCGCCTCTTTTATTGATTCATTGTTGTAAAAAAATCTCCATTATTTTTTGAAGTTTTCATTTTAGTTAGGAGGAATTCCATTCCGTCACAGGTCCCCATCGGCATAAGTATGCGTCGGAGCACCCACATTTTGGACAAAATATTTTTATCCACCAGCAATTCTTCCTTTCGAGTTCCGGATTTTGTTATGTCGATGGCCGGAAATGTTCTTTTATCTGCTAATTTTCTATCCAGCACGATTTCTGCGTTGCCGGTTCCTTTGAATTCCTCGAAGATGACCTCATCCATTTTTGATCCGGTTTCCACGAGGGCGGTTCCGATGATTGTGAGCGATCCGCCTTCTTCGATGTTGCGAGCGGCTCCGAATATCCTCTTGGGACGCTGAAGAGCGTTCGCATCGACGCCACCGGTAAGCACTTTCCCGGACGACGGACATACCGTGTTGTATGCTCGTGCCAATCTTGTGATGGAATCCAGCAGGATAACGACGTCTCTTTTATGCTCTACTAATCTTTTGGCTTTCTCTATGACCATTTCGGCTACCTGGACATGCCGTGTTGGTACTTCGTCAAAGGTAGAGCTGATTACCTCGCCGTGCACCGATCTGCGCATGTCTGTAACTTCTTCCGGACGCTCGTCGATCAGGAGAACAATGAGATAGGCCTCTGGAGAATTGGCAGTTATAGCGCGGGCAATGTTCTGCAGCATAACAGTTTTTCCGGTTCTCGGCGGAGCCACAATGAGCGCTCTCTGGCCTCTCCCAAGAGGAGAAATTATCTCGATAACTCTGGTGGTCATGTCTTTTTCCATGGCGTTATCGAACTCCAGCATGAGTTTAGAATTCGGATACAATGGAGTAAGATCATCAAAGTTAATGCGATGCTTGGCTGTCTCTAGTGAATCGCCATTTACATAATTTATCTTGGAAATGGCAAAATATCGCTCTCCTTCCTTAGGAGATCTAATGATTCCCTCCAGCGTATCTCCGGTTTTTAGACTGTATTTCCGTATCTGAGACGGAGAAACATATATGTCGTCGGATCCAGCCATGTAATTTGCCTCCGGCGATCTCAGAAATCCAAACCCGTCCTGGAGAACTTCCAGCACACCGTCTCCGAGAATCTCCACATCGTTTTCCGCAAGCTTTTTCAGTATCGCGAACATCATGTCCTGCCGCTTTAAAGCAGCAGCATTCTCTATCTCTAAACTCTCAGCAAACGCCAATAGCTCCGCTGGCATCTTTGTTTTTATATCTTTTAAACGCATATTATCTCTTCAAAAATTTTCGGGTAAAACAATAGTTGACATACACTGTTATAAACAATTAATCACAAAAATATAAACATCCACAGTCACAACAATAGCGCATTTAATTATTAAGATGGTGCCCAAGGCCGGAATCGAACCAGCGACACGAGGATTTTCAGTCCTCTGCTCTACCAACTGAGCTACCTGGGCCAATGTAAGTCTCTATCATCATATAAATTAATTTGATTCCGGTGTCCAGCTTTTTTTTCAAAATTGTGACCATCTTTTAGGAAAAAAAAACGCTAAACATATTTCGAAGAATCATCCATAAAAAAATTAATAACAGATGAAAAAAAATCCACGCACACAGAACTTGTTTTCTTGCTTTCTAAAGCAGATTCCAGACAGCCATGAAAGCTATAGCTGCAGTTTCGCTTCGAAAAATATTTTTTCCGAGGGTGATTTTTTTTATAAAATCGTATTTGTCCATCATTTTTAATTCCTCAGGAGAGAAGCCGCCTTCTGGTCCGACGAGAAACGCTACTTTGCGAAAAATCGCGTCCC
>JAITDB010000111.1 GCA_031282785.1 Holosporaceae bacterium | reverse complement strand
TGAACCCTATCGAACACTTCTGGAGTTGGTTAAAAAGAAAAATCAGATCATTAAAAATTAAATTCACTTCTCTAGATGATGCCATATACTACGCACTATCATAGTGAGCCATGTATATGTCACCGGAGCCGGTGGAGATAATCATGGATTCACATGATATGTGAGCTATCTGCAACACAGAACTAGGTCTATAAGATTAGACAAGCGACGCTCGAGCGTTGTTACTCCATCAATGAGTCCAGGTGTCACACCTAGGGGAAAATAAATCGAAGAAGTTTTTGGAGGTTATGGCGGCGATTTTTTCTTCCGTCATCTCCAGGAGCTCAGAAATTTTTTTCGCCGTATGCACCACGAAGGCCGGCTCATTTACTTTTCCGCGGAATGGAACTGGTGTCAAAAACGGCGCATCTGTTTCCACGAGCAATCTATCCGGTGGAATAATTTTCACGATTTCCTGTCGTGTCGCAATATTTTTTGGAAAGGTGATATCTCCGGAAAACGAAATATAAAATCCTAGGTCCAGTGCTCTGAAGGCAAAGTCCCGATCGCCACCAAAGCAATGCATGACTCCTTTGACGTCGCTGTAGTTTCCGATGATATCCAGAGTATCGTTTGCTACGTCCCGGGAATGAATTACGACCGGAAAGCTGTGTTTTTGGGCGATATCCATCTGCAATTCGAATATTTTTTTCTGTTCCTGTTCGCTTTCTCTGGTATAGTGATAATCAAGACCAATTTCACCGATTCCCACTAATTTTTCGCTATTACAATTGCCATTGAGGATGTTCGAGATATCATTCAGCGAATACTGTTGCAGATGTCGCTGAGCTTCCAAAGGATGTATGCCGATTGTGTGGAACACGTTGTCATGGGACTCGGAAATCGATCGCATTTCGTCCAGATCTGCGAGCTCGGTTCCGATGTTCAGCACGTATTTTACGTCGGCACTTCGGGCGCGATCCAGTATGGCATCGACGGAGTAGTCCACCGAAGAGGTCCCTGCTACTTGCGAAAATTTTTTCAGATTCAGATGGCAATGAGAATCTACAAAAAACATTTAGTTATCCTTTGGAAAAAGAGTAAATGGTTCCTGGAAATCTTGATCCGCGAAATTTGATTTGATTTCCTCAAATGATTTTCCTTCCACATTTATAAAATTGAAAATTTTTTGAGCTGTGTCTGGCATAAACGGCGCCAATCCAAAGCTGATAGATCTAATACTCTCGCAAAGAGCCGTAATGACTTTGTTCAGCTTTTGCGGATTATTCTTGACCAATTCCCAGGGTCTCATATCGTTGACGAACTTATTGGACTCGGCGATCAGTTCCCACACGGTGCTCATGGATGCATGCAGGTCCTGTTTTTCCATCAGCGGACGGACTCTATTTATCAGCGACCTGGAATTTTCGAATAATTTTCTTTCGTCCTCGGAAAAATCGTAGTCTACCACGAGACGTCCGCCGATTTTTTGTATGAACGCCAGGACCCGCTGCACTAAATTTCCCAGATCGTTGGCAAGATCGAAGGAAATTCTTTTTTTTATAGCTGATTTTGAAAAATCGCCATCTTCGCCGAATTTTACTTCTCGAAACAGGAAATATCTTACCTGATCCAGGCCATATTCTTCTATAATTTCGTGTGGATCGACGACATTTCCAACGGATTTCGACATTTTTTGTCCTTCACTGGTCCACCAGCCGTGGGCATAGATTCTTTTTGGCAATCTCAATCCGGCTGACATTAAAAACGCCGGCCAGTAGACTGCGTGAAATCGCAATATTTCTTTTCCCACGACATGTACGCAATTTTCCATCATTTCCGAGACGTAGACTGCTTTTTCTGGATCCGGGTATCCGAGAGACGTGAGATAGTTGGTGAGAGCGTCGATCCAGACGTACATCACGTGCCCGTCCAGATGCGGTATTGGTATTCCCCAGGTAAATTTGCTTCTGGATATGGATAGGTCCTTGAGCCCTCCTTTAACAAAGCTAATCACTTCGTTTCTGCGGGAAGTTGGCAGAATGAAATCTGGATTTTTTTCGTACCAATCCAGCAATTTATCTTGGTAATCGGATAATTTAAAGAAATACGATGCTTCTTCCATCCATTCTACCGAAGCGCCGCTCGGAGCCTTTCCATCAACGACATCGGACTCAGTTACATACTCTTCATCGCGAGCGGAATACCAACCGGCATAGGTATCGCAGTATATGTCTTTTTCTATCATGTTCCAGAGTGTCTGAGCAGCTTTTTCGTGGCGTTTTTCCGTGGTGCGAATGAAATCGTCGTAGGACATATTTATCTTGTCAGACATATTCCGGAATCTCTGAGACATGAGATCGCTGAACTCGAGCACATCCATGCCAGCACTCTCGGCCGATCGAGCTACTTTTACTCCATGCTCGTCTGTTCCGGTGGAAAAGTGCACTTCCATCCCGTCTAATCTAGCGAATCTGGCCATGATATCCGCCGCAATGCTGGCGTATGCGTGCCCGATGTGCGGATCGCCGTTTATATAGTATATAGGAGTGGTAACGCAAAATTTCATAAAAATATTCCTCTCAAATGAATAAAATCTCCCGACTGCAATACATTTTACATTATTTGGACATAATTGATAGTGGAAACGCGCAAACTTACGCTAGTCTTGCTCTAAATTATCTGCAATGGCCTCGATATCTTCTGGAAATGAGATGCTTGTTGAATCCGATAGGGTACCAAAAAAAAATATTTTGTTTTTCTCATAGAATTTACTCACTTTTAATATATGCCTGCAATACTGGCCCAGGTTTCATAATATTTTTAGGAGTAAAACTATGAGTAAATTCCCAATACTAAGTCTCTCCGTCGACTTGTAAAGGGGAAAAAAAAACCGTGCGATCACAGTATGATACGTCTTACATGTCATCACTGCGATCGTACGGCTGAACTATGAAAATCTTTTTCCAATTCGTTTTAAAAAAAATATCGCTGAACTAATTATTCTTCATCAAAATTCAAATCACTTGGATCTAAATCATCGCCGTCATCAGGATTGCCTTGTACATCCGGAGTATGTATGTCAAGCGAAGTCGACATAGGATTGATTGCATCGTCTTGAAGAACTGGCAGAGGCAGAGTCATTGCAGCAGGCTGCTCTTTTTTAATGCTAACCATCGTAGGAGAAACTATGTCTCCCGAAAATGTAAGCACCAAATTATAATCATTCTTCAAGGCACCTAACAGTTTCTGTAATTGACCGCTATATATGACAACCTCATGGTAAGACGATAACGCTATCATTTCTGGCTGTTCGATGTCAGCGTCTACATTATCTGTAATGCTTAATTCTACAATTCTTTTGTGTCCATTTTGACCGTTGGTTTCGACAAAACATGCAACAAATTCAGGCTTTAAATATTTTTCCATCCGACGTGCAGAATGATGGGATACAGTAATCTCTACAGAATCACCAAAGTCATTTAATAGACTCTCTATTTTTGCGTTTTCTAGTAGATTATCTGTATTGCAAAACGATACCTCGCTTAGCTCACCTTCAACATTAATGACATTAACATCAATTGCTTCAGCTGTGGAACGTACGACACAATTGGAAGTAACCAAAGTGGAATTGCTCAATAACGTCGTGGTCAACAGATTTGACTGATTTGAGCTAGGCGTGAGCGGAGATGATAACATCGGTGACAGATATGCAAAACTTGTAAGCGATGAAGAAAGCGGATTACTCATCATGCCGCAGCAACTGCCAAATAATGACATAAATGAAATACCTAGTAACGTTTTTATTTTGATCATAATTTCCTCCATTAAAAAATAACTACAAAGGAATATCATAAAACAAAAAAAATATAAAGGCTTTTGAAGATTTTTTTTGTTGGATATTAGCCTAAATAAAAAAAAAAGACTTTTGAACTCAGAAATATAGTACTCGCGCCTTTCAAGATTCGATTTGTTTCAGAGCGAAGTCAAGACATTCGTCAAAACCAATATCGTCTTCTGCAGTTAACCAAAATTTTTTCGTACTCCTCATGATGTCGCGCAATTGGTCAGGCAAAAGATTATATTTTTCCAAACTCGCTGCTCGAAAATTAAAATCAACATATTCCGAATGGCAGAAATCTTGCATTTCCGTTTTTAGAATTTCGGCATCAGTGGCAGATATCATTTTCCTTTGACGAAGCACCACAATCGTCCAGTTGATAAAAAAATTACGAAATTCTTTTCGAATATTTTTTAATTTCTGTTTTAAAATTTTTTTTGAGCCAAAAAAATCTATGTTTTCGCCATTGCATTCGCTCAACGTAAGTATTCGATTTATTTCTCTGGGGAATTTATATTTTTCCGCTAATTTTTTTACATCCCACAGAGAAAATTTTAGCAGCATGCAGAGTCGTTCTATAGGATTCATGCTATGGAATAATCCCATTTGCGCACAAATTTCTAGTGGATCGCAATTCAAGTCGAAAAGAACATTCAGTGACGGCAAAAGAGGAGGAACTATGCGATAACTATTGTCTGGCGTGAGTATTTTTAGCAATTCCGAGAGTATTCGTTCGCTAGACAAAATGCGAAGATTGTCTTTTAGCGAATTTATTATTTTCAAATAATCGTTATTGATTTTATATTCGCCGTAAAAAGCCACGAAACGAAAATATCGCAGAATTCTCAAAAAATCTTCTGTTATTCTCGCAGATGCGTCACCAATAAAGCGAATATTTTTTTGCGCTATGTCTTTTAGCCCGTTGTGGTAGTCAAATATATTTTTGTTTTTATCCATATAGATGGCGTTCATGGTGAAATCGCGTCGCATCGAGTCCAATTCGAAAGATTTTGTAAATTCCACTCGTGCTTTTCTGCCAAAAGTTTCCACATCGCTGCGGAGTGTCGTTATTTCATATGATTTTCCATTGCGAAGTGCGGTCACTGCCCCGTAATCGATGCCGGTCGGAACGACATTTACTCCATCGACTTTCTCAAAAATATCGATTATTTCTGCTGGAGATGCAGTTGTCGCCATATCTATGTCCGAGATAGCGATTCCCATCAGATAATTGCGCACGGCTCCGCCAACGAGACGAGCCTCTTGACCTTGAGACTCAATTTGTTCTAGTAAAAACAATACATCTTCCGTTAGAAGAATTTTCTCTATAGAATCTTCTACAAAATCATTTTTTTTATAAAAAGCCATGTAAAAAAGTCCGCCATTTGTGTATTCTGAATATAATTCGATGCTAACTATTAGGAATAGAATAAAATGAAGAACGACATTAGTAAAATGGAATTTGAAGATGCCATAAAAGAGTTGGAAAATATTGTAAAAATACTCGAAGAAGGAAAATCCCCTCTTAAGGAATCGGTTGCGCTGTATGAACGCGGTACAATGCTAAAAAAACACTGCGATAAAATATTGGAATCGACTCAAATGAAAATTAATCAGATATCCTCGGATAAAAATGGAAATTTCTGTGTCGAAGAAATGGATATTCCCATATAGTCTTTTGTGACACTAGGAGAATGAAGAGGAAAATGAAAAATGGATATTCTTGTTTTTGCTTTTTTGGCTGTTGTAAAATGCGCATTTAATTTTATAGAATTTGTCGTCATTGCAGATGTACTACTGAGCTGGTTGATCTTCGCGCGGATACTGGATAATAGAAACCAATTGCTGTGGTCGCTCATAAGTAGTGTCAATAGATTGGCAAATATTGTACTGGATCCCATAAGAAAAAAGATTCCAGCTAACCTAGTCACTTCTGTTGATCTGTCTCCGTTTTTTCTACTTTTAGGGTTAGTTTTTTTAACCATGTCATTGATGGCATATTGAAAAAATTATCATAATTAGAAGGGGAAAATTATAATGACAGCCATTGTAATCGATGGGAAAAAAATATCCCAGGAGCTATGCGAATCCATAGCAAAAAAAATCAAAGAATCTAGAAAAATAATTCCAAGTATCGCGTTGATAAATGCCAGTGCAGATCCGGCCAGTGAGATTTACGTTGCCAAAAAAGTTCGGTTGGCGGAATCCGTTGGCATAAAATCCAGCGTATATAAATTCGAAGGCGGTACTGATGCCAACAAGATCGCAGACCTGATAAGAAAACTCAACAGTGACGCAGGCGTGCATGCTATATTATTGCAATCGCCCCTCGAGCGAGGACTAAATTTCAGGAATCTCGTAGATCTGATCGATCCACGCAAAGATGTCGATGGACTTACTACAATTAATCAGGGAAAATTATTTACCGGCGAACCTGATATTGTGCCGTGTACTCCTCTGGGAATAATGCATCTTATTCGCAGTGTGCGACAGAATATGACTGGAGCGCACGCGGTCGTGTTGGGACGCTCGTCCATTGTGGGAAAACCGACCTCGCAGCTACTGCTGAACGAAAATTGCACTGTAACGCTGCTGCATTCTCGCTCGCAAAATACCGCAGAAATATGTCGTACAGCCGATATCGTGGTCAGTGCTGTTGGCAGACCTCGATATGTCACGAGAGATTTCATAAAACCAAGAGCGATCGTTATTGACGTTGGCATAAATAGAATAGAAATCGACGGAGCTAAAAAAATAGTCGGAGATCTCGACTTCGATGCAGTTGCGGAAGTCGCCGCGGCCATATCTCCGGTCCCCAACGGAGTCGGACCAATGACCGTGGCCTATCTGATGTACAACACACTGCAATTGGCACAAGCAAACACCGCCTAGGAGTATTTAAAAATATGCATTATTTTTGCCGCGAAACAATTATTGGAAAAATATCGATCCTCGCTCAAAAAAATTCCATAGTAAGGATGGATTTTGGTGATCATTCTTACCAAAATGCCGAAAATATAGAATCTTCATCAATCCAAAATGCATTTAGACAATTGATCGAATATCTGACAGGAATTCGGCAATATTTCGATCTGGAACTCGTCTATGATGGATCAATTTTTCAAACGTCGGTTTGGAATCAACTGAAAAAAATTCCCTACGGAAAAACAAAAAGCTATCGAGAAATCGCTGAAGCCATAAATAATCCAAAATCCTGCATTGCCGTTGGAGGAGCCTGCAGCAAAAATCCAATTCCGATATTTATACCGTGTCACCGAGTAATTGGATCCAACGGAAAATTAACCGGCTATGGTGGAGGTATAGATCTAAAAAAAAGACTCCTGGAGATAGAAAGCAAAACCAATGCAGTTCAATCATCCTTTTGATCCAGTTTTTGATGAAAACTCGTCGATTTTGATATTAGGAACTTTTCCATCGGTGAAATCGCGCGAGTATGGCTTTTACTACGGACATCCGCAGAATAGATTTTGGAAAGTAATCGCCAGCGTTACCAATACGAATCCTGTTCCACAAACAATTGCCGCCAAAAAACAAATGCTGCTCGCTCACGGCATCGCTCTTGCGGATGTGCTGCAGAGTTGTGACATCGAAGCTTCCAGTGATAGCAGCATAAAAAACGCTGTCCCGGCAAATTTGTCGACGATATTGCATAATTCTAATGTTGATCGCATTTACGCTAACGGAACAAAAGCTCAGCAGCTATTCATGAAATATTTTTATCAAAATCTTGGCAGAAAAATTTTAGGTTCAAGAGTAGATTAGATTGATTTTCTAGCCCAATAAGCTAGGATATATCAATGAAAAATAGATACATAAAAAATACCCATATTTCTGAATCCCAATTTAGGAAAATTTTAC
>JAITDB010000109.1 GCA_031282785.1 Holosporaceae bacterium | reverse complement strand
TATTTGACTCAGCTTTGTTGCTTTGTATGGCTTTATTCTGCACTGCGAGTAGCAGACTTGGCTTTGCTAATAAAAATCCATAGCCTATTTTGAATGGTATTTTGACAGTATCGCTGTTTTTGTAGAAATCAGCCATCGTCGGCTGCTTATAATTTTTGAACACCTTTATTAGAGGACCAGTATAAATACCAAAAGGATGTTTTTGCCATTTTAGGCCGAAAGAATCGAATGGTATACCGGTATCATCCTGCAAAATTGCCTTCGAGTTAGCAAGCAAAAACGTTTTAAACTTAGTGAAAGTTCTGCAATAAAAAACATAGGATGCGCTCTTGAGAAATGTCACAAACGATCTGTTTTTCATAAAATTTAGAAGATTATTCAGTTTTGGATTTTCTTCTGCCAGATTTGCTCTCACGTAGTATATGAATCGCGGTGCTTCGTCCGAATCTTTTCTACAGGTAATTTTTACGCAATCTACTGAGCCTTTCGATCGCGAAATTTCTTGGCCATTTGCTGTTATTGATAAGTCTTCGATGTTGCTGACATAAAATCCCAGACGCGTCAACTGCGGAAGAATAAGATAAAGTGTGCCATTAAGACTTTTAGAAGAAAGCGTTTTACTCATTTCGGAAGTCAGAAAAAATCCGTTTTGCAAAAACCAAGAAAATGCTTCTTTCATAGCTTTGAATATTGCCGGATTCTGAATATTTGTGCTTATATCCTGAAAATTACCAATTGGTTCCAGTCCAACCAGGATGTAGGTCTGAGCGTCCGGAAAAAATTTGAATGGACAAGACATGTCCGGTCCTCCAAGCGGATAGAATACTGTTTGGCAGTCGTTCAGGAGCGGAACAATATGTTTTCGAGACCAACTTCTTATGAGTCCCAGACTATTTTCGTTTAATTTCTTCCATTTTGTACGAACAAATTTGGCGTATTCGGCATCGACATCGCTACCGAGTCCTGCTAATTTTCGGGCAATGACATCATAGGCGCTCAGAGCGTAATCATCGGAAGTTGGAGGATCTTCTTCATAACAGTAGTCGTCCAAAGATTCTGCATTTTTTTTGTCGTAGTCCAATTTTTTTTTGGGAGTCTCGATTTGCGCTGCGTTTTTTTGTAGTATCGACGATGGCACTATAATCGATATTTCTTTTCTTTCCTCTGGAATAGCAGGGGCGTCTGCCAAATTAACCAACACGATAGTTTTACGGTGCTTAGCTTCGTCAGCACATCCACAAATCAAAAAGCAAATAAAACTAGCGAATATTTTTCTCATACACTTATAATTCAAAACAATACACACTTCTCAAAGACTGAACTCTTGAGAACATAGCAGAAAAAGTATATACATTCTAGAGAGGATATTAATATGTCTTGCGCAAAATAATTGTGGAGTAAATGGGATGTTTTCAATGTTACGTGGATTGCTTTCATCTGATATTGGTATAGATCTTGGAACAGCTAATACTCTTGTGTATGTGAGAGGAAAAGGTATTTTGCTGAATGAACCATCGGTGGTTGCTCTGGCAGAATCCGCAGGAAGAAAGCATGTGCTGGCGGTTGGAGAAGAAGCCAAAATGATGGTGGGACGCACTCCCGGCAACATCACTGCCATAAGACCCATGAAAGACGGAGTCATCGCAGATTTCGACGTCGCCGAAGAAATGATCAAATATTTTATAAGAAAAGTACACAATAGAAGAAGTTTTGTCAGTCCGCAGATTGTAATATGTATACCAAGAGGAGCAACGGCCGTCGAGAGAAGAGCCATACAGGAATCGGCCGAAGGAGCCGGTGCTCGGCGAGTGTTTCTGATTGAAGAACCCATGGCTGCAGCCATCGGAGCCGGATTGCCAGTTACAGAGCCGACCGGATCCATGGTGGTAGACATTGGAGGCGGCACAACGGAGGTGGCAGTGCTTTCTCTGGGAGGAATCGTCTATGGAAATTCCGTGAGAGTCGGTGGAGATAAAATGGACGAGGCCATCGTAAATTATATACGAAAAAATCATAATCTTCTCATCGGCGAAACCACTGCAGAAAAAATAAAAAAAGAAATAGGAGCCGCAATTCATCCGATCAATGGCGAAGGACGCATGCTGTCCATAAAAGGACGCGATCTCGTAAATGGAGTGCCTAAGGAAATAAAAATATCCGAGAGGCACATCGTGGATAGTCTGGTGGAAACAGTGTCGGTCATTGTGGAAGCAGTAAAATTCGCGCTGGAAAATACGCCGCCGGAATTGTCCGCCGATATCGTCGATAAAGGCATAATCATGACCGGTGGGGGATCCATGCTGCATCGACTGGACGAACTCATAAGATTAAAAACCGGACTGCCGGTGTCGCTGGCAGAAGATCCGCTGTCCTGCGTGGTGCTCGGCACTGGAAAAGCTCTGGAAGAACTCGATGTACTGAGAATGGTGCTGACAAAATCCTGCTGACAATAATAAATATCTAAAAAAAAATCAGACTCTGTTGGATTCGGAATATATCTTACACATTTTTATGAAATCAGTCACTGCTATTTGCTCGGCTCTGGCGTTGATGTCGTAGCCGAGGTCGTGAAGTATCTCTGACGGATTCTCAAAATATTTTTTCAGTGGACCCTGCACGATTTTTCGTCTGTGCGCAAATAAATCCTGAAGCATTTGAGAAAAACACTCGAAATTTTCATAGCATTCGCAGTCGTTTTTGGCAAACGGAGAAAATTGCAAAACAGACGACTTCACTTTAGGAGATGGAAAAAAACTTCCCGGTTCCAAATCAAAAATTTTTCTAACTTTGGATTTCCATTGCACCAAAACCGATAGCCTCCCATAGGCTTTGGTTGACGGAATCGCTCCTAAACGATCTGCAACCTCTTTTTGGAACATCAGCAGAAATTTTTCGCACAGATCAAAATGCGGCAACCAGCGAAAAAGCAATTGCGTAGAAATATTGTAGGGCAAATTCGAAATCACAACGTTCGGAGCAACGTCGCTAAGATTAAAATGCAATGCATCACGTTCGATGATTTCTAATTTTTCTCCAAACTGTGGTTTTAGTTCACGCCACACGGAAACCCAATGAGCATCGTACTCCACCAGATATAATTTTTGGATATCGCGTTTGAGTATTTCCAGCGTAAGACCACCGGGGCCAGGTCCCACTTCTACTACAATTTTATTTTGAAGATCTCCGACGGCAGACACAATTTTATTATTGATACGAGCATCAAATAAAAAATTCTGACCGAATTTTTTTGCAGTTCTACGATAATATTGCTCAAATATCCATTTTGCAGAAATTTCGCGCATAGTCTCCGTGATTTCGCGCATAGTCTCCGTGATTTTGCGCATAGCATTACTATTGAGGATAACTATATTTTTTATCGATCACAATAACGGATTTTTTTCGGAGATCCTGCAATTCTCGTTCTGCAAATAAACTCAATTTTTCGTTGGTTTTCTGAATTTTAATATCCTCGCGGGACGGCTCCTTCAGAGCAGTAACTTTTTTATCCGTGATGCACATGACCAATATGCCGCCCTCGATTACTATTGGGCTACTGAATCCGTTTACGGGCACATTCGCTACTAAATTTCTGAATTTAGGTTGCATTGATTCAAGTATTGCTGGCATTGTGTCTGAAACTATCAAAATTCCCGATTCCTTCGCCTTGGCTATGAGCGTTCCTGCATTGGAGGAATTTTTTCGAAGATCATTAATGAAATCCAGCAATGGATCAACTATATCTCGAGATGGTTTTGCTTCACGAAACGGCATAATTATCTGAACAATTTTAAGATCTGTCATGCTTCGCACACCGGAGTCTCTTTTATCCCGCAGATACAAAATATAGTATCCTCTGCTGCTTTTTACAGTGACGCAAGATCCAATGGATATATTTTTTAGGGTTTCTTCCTCCTCTTTAGACAATTGTCCTTGAAAAACCCAGCCTAATTCTCCGCCGTTTTTAGCTTCTGCACTTTTGGAAAACTGCTTGGCCACTTGTCCGAAATCTGCGCCGTTGTGCAGCATGCGCAGGACATTGTTCGCATGAGCTGCGACGATAGCCTCGTCCGATTGCTTTGCCATTGGAAAAAACATCCGGTATACATAATAAGACTCCTTCGTCAATTTCTCTTTTACAGCAGCGTAGATTTTATTGAGCTCAGACTCGGACATATTAATATTTTTCACGAATCTCGCTTTTATATATTCTATCCAATACAAACCAGTTTCGATTTGTGAAGTAATAATATTGGGATTAATTCCTTTGAGTTTTAAAAATTCCAGAAACTGCTCCGGCGTTTTGTCGATCTGCTTTGCCATTTCTTCGATGGCATTGTTTACCGCTTCCGATACCTCACGCTTTGGCAACCATCCTCCTTTTGGCGTAAGTTTTTTGATACACTGGCTCTTGAGCTTTTCATTTATCATTTCATTGAGGACTTCCAATTGGATTTGCAATTTTACGTCATTGCTGACATTGCCACCAACGGACAACAATACCAATTGAACTCTGTTTTCAAGATCATAAAACGTTATTATCTCGTCGTTTACCATAGCGACAATACCCTTGTATTCCATTAAACGATGATCTCCGGAATCAACGCAATGAACATCAGATATTCCGGAAAAAATAGATAATAAAGCCGAAAGACAAAAACAAGCGAATTTCACTAAAATCTCCCAATTTCTACTATGCAAACAGAATATATGGTACAGTATTATGAAATACAACTGTGCGACAGTTCTTAATAATCTATTAAATGTACCGCTTCTAAGACTACTACGAAAAAAAGCATAAATCAAAAGCAAAATCAACTTGGAGAAAGATCATTTAGATCATATGATGGCGATGTAATGGCAATAGAAAAGTCGTATGATTAATTTTTTTGAAATTAACTTCGGAAAAATTTTAATTATACCGTGCTCCCGGGAGCAAAAAAAAAATTCAGTCAGAATGCTACCGAAAAAAAGGAATATCTGTGCGTAGTTTATTTAATGTTATATTTTTTCGGATACTAAGAACAACTTTTTATGCGACGATCTCGTTGGCATTTTGCGCCTGGGTCGTTCAGTCGTCCAGATATATGGAAATATTGAGCGCAAGCAGCATTAGTCTTGCGAAATTCATAGAGTTCACCTCCTATCTTTCAGTGGACCTGCTGTTGATCATTCTTCCCATATCGTTTGCGATGTCCACGGCATTTGTATTTTATCGTTTTAACGAGTCCAATCAGCTGATTGCGTTCAAGGCCGCCGGAATGACTCCGCTGCGACTCCTGGTTCCCGTTATGCAAATGGCATTTATACTAACAACTTGCATATATTTTGGCAATATGTACGTCTCTCCAATGGCATGGACAACTTTCAGAGCAATGGAATTTAGCATAAAAAATAATGTGGATCCGCCAGAAAAAGCCGGGTCAATTTTTTCTGGAAACGGATTCCATGTTTATGCCCAACAGTACAAGGGAAATTTTCTGTTCGAAAATATTTACATAATAGATCGCAGAAACGTCGAAAAAACTCACTGTTACTATGCGAAATCCGGCACCATAAAAAATAATATTCTGCTACTAACAGACGGAGAACAAATCGAAATCGATCAAATGGGAGATCGACATTCCATTGTGAAATTCAAATCCTATCAGCATAATCTCAGAGATCTGCTGGCCAACGAAAAAAAATCATCCCAGGCGAACGAAAAATTTATGGACGAACTCCTGCATGACACCAATGACGACACCCAAAATAAATTGCAGAGAGCATTGTTTCATCAGAAAATAGCATCGCCTCTTTTGGCCATTATTTTTCCTTTGTTGTCATTTTTATTTGTGCTGCTGGCTCCGTATAAAAGAAAATCGTCCTATGTGAGAATGCCTGCGCTGGTGTCGGCCATTGTTTTCGTGCAGGGAACTTTTTTTTGGATGGCGAACGCATCTGCGCAAAATCCGATTTTCATTGCCTTTAACTATGCCTTTGTCGTATTTTTGATGATAGCTCTGCTGCTGCTCATTATTTTTTATGTCAGAAGGACGTGATTAGAAATATGAATAAAAAACTATTTAGATACATATTTCGCTTGCAATTGACATCGCTACTGTTCATGTCGTTTTTCATATTTTTTCTGATTTTATTATTCGACTTCGCCGAAATAACGAGAAAATTTCCGATTACAAATTTGGAAGAAACACTTCTTGCCATAAAATTATCTTTTCTGAGGACTCCAAATACTTTCTGCGAAATTCTCCACTATATATATTTCATAACGGCGACCTCCACGATGTGGAATTTATGCCGTTCGCATCAAATAACAATATTGAAATCTTCCGGACGATCACCGCAACAGATTCTATATCCATTTGTGAGCTGTGCGTTTTTTATTTCTTTGGTATGGCTGTTTCTGCTGCATCCATTGGGCCAATGGTCCCAAAAATGCTACGACAACGCTATCAATCCCGGTGTGAGCAACGAAATAAATCGCGATATCTGGATAGATTATCCAAAAGATAATCAGATAATATTTATCGGCAGCATTATCGGCAATAACATCGACGGACTACACATATATTATCTTCAGGAGGATCATAGAATTTTCGCAAAAAAAGCAGAGATCCAAAAAAAATCCTGGGAGCTAAAAGATGTAACCGTCGTAAAAAACGGCGTCATAAAAAATTTCGATAATTTTACCATATACAATAATATTTCACTTAATCTTCTGCACATACTATCGAGCATGCCGAAGAAACACGATATTTACAGCTTGTACAAGGTCTACCGCATTCAGCGAAAAGATAAAGTTTCGCTAAAATCATACGAACTGGAGCTGCATAAGCATCTGGCGAATTGTGCTAATTTTATTCTCTTTGCACTGATTGCTGCTGTGATCTGTTTTCCTATAAATCGCTACAAAACCAAAACAAACGTAGCCATAAAAATGATTTGCGTAGCGGTTATGCTGAGATTCGTCAACAATATTTTTGAATCTATGGCTCATACGGGAGTGCTGCCTGTGATGGTAGCCTGCTGGACGGTCGTACTAATATTATTATGTTTAGCGGTGTCTGTGTTAGTGTGGAACGAAGCATGAGAAAAAAAATACTGATTTCCTTTTTTCTTTTTTTCCATGGCGTCTCTGACGTCTGTGGCGACGATATTACCTTCATCAATTCCGATCAAACACTGTACGAAAAAAATAAAATCAGTTGCAGAGGTAATGTGGTGGTGGCCTATTACGGCGCAATAGTATCTGCCGACGAAATTTCGTTTGATAAAACCCAAGATATCATAACTGCCAACGGACACATAATTTTAAAAGACAAAAAAAATAATATCTATTTTATGGATTCATTGCAAATGCATCGGAATTTTTCCAGTGGCAGTGCCGAAAACATAAAAATAATTATGCAAGATAAATCTCGCCTGGCCGCCTCCGATTGCTCCATAAAAGACGGCAAATTGCTACTGCATAATGTGATCTACACTCCTTGCTACGAATGCTGCGGATCATCTCAGGAATTAACATGGCAGATAAAATCCTCGCAGGTTACGTTTGATCCGGATGGACTGGTGGAATATAATGACGCGAAATTCGAACTATTGGGCAATGTCATTTGCTACATGCCGTATTTATCGCATCCGAGTCCACGCGTCAAGAAAAAAAGCGGAATTCTTGCGCCGCAATTTTCTACCTCCAGCAAAAACGGATTTTGCATTCTTCCCAAGTATCTGTGTTCCATTTCGGAATCGCAGGAACTGGTGCTGAAGCCCATTATTACGTCGAAAATCGGCTGCGTCGGCTGGATGTACTATGGACATCGTTTGAAAAACGGAGAACTCAGCATCGACGCCAGCATAACAGACACAAAATCCGTGAAAAATTACGATGCCAATGACGAAAAAACCATCAAAAAAATAAATGCATCAGGTTATCGAGGACACATTTTTTCAAAATTAAAATATGAAATAAATGACACATGGAGATGCAGCTGGGATATTAATCTCACCTCGGATTATTACTATCTGAAACGATTCCCGTTTCTGGAACAGCCGAATCGCATTTTGGAAAGCAATGCAAAATTGGAAGGATTCGATGGCAGAAATTATACCCAGATAAAAACAGCCATATTCCAAGAAGATCCGACCATCGATAGCACTATGCAAAAAGTTCTTCCCATAATAGAACGAAATTTTTCCGATACATTATTCGGCGGAACTTTTAACATAGACGCCATGTTTCTGAATTTATATTTTTGTAATGCTCGAGTCGCGCAAAAAATTATCACCAATCTATCCTGGGCCAAAAGTTTTTTGCTCAGCAATGGACATATCATAGACGTCAAGGGCATAACATCGTTCAAAGGCATAAATATATCCGAACGCCGATGCTCGAGTTACGATTCTGCTTTGCGAATAATTCCGCAGGTGTCGATAATCTGGAAATGGCCGCTGGTCATTGCTTCCGACTTCGCAGAAATAATCGCCACTCCTATGATTGGCGTCATATGTGCTAGCAACAAAAGATATCACGACCTTTTCGAAGATCCATTCTGCGAAATAAACGACATAAATTTTTTGGACGGCAGTAAATCCATTTCTCCGTATAATGTCGATCCCGGAAGTAGAATCTGCTACGGCACAAAATTCTCCGCATACAAAAACGGAGATGCGTTGGGCTATGTCATCGTCGGAAGATCGACGGAATTGACCAAAAACAGCGAGCAAATGGACGTCTCCGGACTGAAACATAAAAATTCTAACATAGTCTCCTCTGCCGAAATTTTTTTGACAGATATCACGTCACTTTATTTTAATAGTAGCTACTCTACCCAGGATAAAAAATTTTTAAAAATAGAAACTGGCATAAAATTTTCTCAGGAGCGCTTCGAGGGAGATTTATTTTTGTTCGACGGAAAGCAATGCTTCTACAATCCGTTTCTGCGTAATTATAAAGACGAAGACGAAAGTGACATAACCAAAAAATATCGCGGCCTTATGCTTGCTGCCGAATGGAAAGCCAGCGACAAATGGAAATTAAGTTCAGAATTGGTTTTAGGACACGAAGAAAATAAATTAATCAGGCATAATGTCGGATTAAAATACAAAAACGAATGCTCAGAGCTGGAAATAGTCCTGGAACGCACAAATTATAGCGGAGGCGATCTGCGTCCGGAAACGTCGCTTCGTGTGGTCGTGCATCTGAAAAATATCGGAATATAAAGTGCCTCCTTCACTGAAATATGCTTGGAAGCTCCATTTTATGGCTATAGAAAAATAACTCAACATCGTTGCCGACGACAGTCTCCTCTCTTCTTTCGTAGGCAATCGGCGATGAATTTTTGTAGCCGTCGAAATCTTCTCGCAAAATTTCCAACGGAAACGATGTGAAGCGAGAATGATCATGTCCCTGATTGCCGCCCATAATAAATTTCACGCTGCTCGCCATGGGGCAAAATTTTCCGAATACATCACGCAATTTTTGAACGAATGTCCGTGATAATATCCGGAATAGTAGGAATAATCTTCGGCAATGATGTGTTTGCAGGTAAGATGATTTTTGATAAAAATCGAATTGCGATAGGTTTTGAAAATGTTCATCACAGCCCTAACTCCTTGATATATTGCATATCTTTCAGCCATAGATCTGTTATTGTAGGATTTGCATGTCTGGTTTCCAGCACAATCTCAGAATTCTCCGATGTAAATTTTTTCAGAATTTTTGCAATATCATAATTTCCCAATCCCAGATGAAGATGCTCATCGATGATTTCCGAAAAATCTCCGTCGGACAGATGGTAAAGAATCGGTTGCAGTGCATTATATTTTGCAAAGTCATCGTATACGTTTCTTCCGAGAGAATTTGCCGCGCAGGTGGCGTGAGCGAAATCAAAACAAAATTTGCAACCAGTTTCGTCGATGATTCGCTTGATATTTTCCGGAGACGATCCGTGCAGCAGATGTCCCTGCGGATTATATGGCAAATTTTCGACGACAATGCGCGGGTCATTTATCATTTTAATTTGTCGAATGGTTTCGCTGAGATATTCTTCGCCGTCGCCGCGTCCCGGATGCAATATAATAATGTCAGAGCAAAGTAAATCCGCGAATTTTTGCGCATCCTTTAATTTGCGAAGATTGCTTTCCAGCAAATCGCTATTTCCCGTATCAATATCATAAAACGGAGCATGAATAACAGAACGAATACCCTGCATTTTTTCCTGAATGATCGCATGGGTGTCGTCGTATGAATCCGAAAACACGATTAACTGCACAAAATCGTAGATTTCATCTCTTATAATTTTCAAAATTTGATCAACAAAATCCGGTTTTTTAAAAAAATTGACAGTTTCTAAGCATATTCCAAATTTTTTCACATCATTTCTCCGAGTTGTTTCATAATTATCTGCGCATTACCTTTTAGATAATAGTCGTTGCAGGATAAATAACAAGTATCCACCAAATTAATGGAAATGATTTTGGTTCAAGAGTAGATTAGATTGATTTTCTAGCCCAATAAGGTAGGATATATCAATGAAAAATAGATACATAAAAAAATACCCATATTTCTGAATCCCAATTTAGGAAAATTTTAC
>JAITDB010000108.1 GCA_031282785.1 Holosporaceae bacterium | reverse complement strand
CGCAAATCTTCACTATATGCATTCATTCCTTTTCTCCATATTTAATATCACTTGTAGTATATCATATCAATGCGAAACCTCATAGTGGATTATGTATATCTGCGAATTTTCACTCATTTGTCTTATTATGTTTTCGAATTCCTCTATTTTCAAGCTGGATCCGCCGACAAGAACTCCTGTAACACCGTCGATGCTCATGATTCCGCCAATGTTACGGGAACTGACAGATCCACCATACAGCAACGACGACGTCGGCAATATCCCTTTTAGGAAAATTATGACCTCTGCAAGATGTTCCTCAGACGGTGTGAGTCCTGTACCAATGCTCCAAACGGGCTCATAGGCAAAAATTGTGTCATTTAGATCACGGCGATCAATATAATTTTTCAGTTGGCGAGACAAAACTTCCTTCCAGTTGCTTCGCTCGTCCAGTTTTTCTCCAATGCAAACAATGGGCCGTAGCGACTGTGCGACAGCAGCGTTCCATTTTCTGTAGATCACTTCGTCCGACTCATGAAAAAGGGCTCTCCGCTCGGAATGTCCAAGCAGAACGTAGTCGCATCCCAGCTCTTTCAGCAATCGCGGACTGTTTTCTCCGGTGAACGCGCCGGATTCCTCGTAAAAACAATTCTGCGCTCCCAAATAATACTTGAAATTTCTAAAACTCCACAGCAACGCCGCCGGAGGACATATAATTATCTCGCAAACATCTTCAATTTCGTTCAGACGCCCTACAAATTGCTCCGCCAAAAATATGTCTCCGTTCATTTTCCAGTTCGCTACTACAATATTCATTATAAAAACTTCCCATTTTAGACTTGCTCACCGCAACAACAGCTAATAATATACACATATACCATTATAAGGACAAATCTATGTTAGAATTTATTCGTAAATATTCCGGATCTCCCGCCATAAAATTTTTTCTGGGACTCCTGGCTTTTACCTTCGTTTTTTGCTTTGGCATTATGGATGTCATTAGAAAATATACCGGAAAAGATTATTTGGTCAAAATAGGAAGCGTCAAAATAACTCCAACTTTGTTCCGTCTGGAAAAAGCGAAAAAAATCCAGATGCTGCGTGCTGCGAAAAAAAATATCGACGAAAAAGCCGAAGTATCCAACATACTGGGAAGCATTATCAGCGAGAATGTGGTTGATCTTGCCGCCTCCGACTTCGGATTCGTGGTCTCCGACGACTCCATAAAAACCTACATAAACGGCATGTACATGTTCCGCGACGAAAACGGATACTTCCGCAAAGATATGCTCCGACTCTTCCTGCAAACAGTTGGAATTTCTGAAAATATGTTTATTGAACTTTCTCGAAAGGATATAAAAAGCGCTCTCATAAAATTTCCTTTTGTGTATGTCTGCACCATAAACGAGCAGCATTATTACACCAAAGCAATGATGGAAAAAAGAAATATAGCCATGGTACGACTGCGTCCGAAATCGTTTATGATGACCGAAAATCCGACCAAGGAGCAACTGGAGGAGTTCTATGCGGAAAATCCGGATTTATTTTCCGCCGAAGAGCACCGTTCATTTCGTATTTTTGAGCTGAAAGAATCTGATCTGGAGAAAAAAATCGTGGTATCCGAGGAGGAGAAAAAGGATTATTACGAAGTATACGCCGACAAAGATTCCAAGAGCTACGAGGAATCTCAACAGGAAATCGCAGAAGAACTACGGCAGGAAAAATTGCGAAAACTGACCGACGAAGTAATCCGAGATCTGGAAGATAGCATTATCAGCGGTACGAGCATCGATGAGGTCGTTCAGAAGTTCAATTTGAATGTCATAACTGCAAAAAATATCGATATACAAGGCGAGAGCAGCGAAAAAAAATCATCACTGCCGAAATATGGCAAAGACGCCGCCACCATCGCATTTTCCATCGATGACGGAGCCGATAGTGCTGTGTCCGAGAGCATTGGCGACGACGACAAAAAAGTATTTTGGTTCGTGCATGTGGACGAAGTCGTTCCAAAACATGTGGAAGAATTCGCAAAAATTTCCGAAAAAGTCGAGGAAGAATGGACACTACGCCGACAAATAGAACTGGCACGTGAAACGGCTCAATCATTGGTAGAACAGATAAAATCCGGCGCTAAGTTATCGCAGCTGCTTTCCAAAAAAGGGTATGCCATTATAGTCACGCCTTTATTTGATCGAGAGGGAAAAATTCCCGACGGAAAAGGCAATTTTAAATTCCCCAATGTAATAGCAGCGTTGCACACGACCGTTTTTCAAAAATTAAAAAATGACGCCGATTATGCAGAAATCGACGATACCTTTGTAGTATATCAGGTGAACGACATAGTTTATCCGGACGATATCAGTCAGGATGACGAGAATAAGTATCATTCGTCTCTGATTCATGAATTCGCAAACGATATGTATACGCAATTGGTCGGATATTTGTCAAAGGAAAGATACGAAGTTAAAATAAATCATGAAATGCTGAACGACAGTAGAGAAGGCTTTGACGTGAACCAGTTAGACGAAATGTTCTAGAGCAACCTTATTATTACAAGCTATGGAGAACCGTTCGAAAAACAATCTCCATAGCTATTGCAAGGGCCTACTTTTTATTTAGTTGTTGCCCCTGCTGTTTATCCCATGTATCATCGATTAGTTTTAGGTTCAAGAGTAGATTAGAGAGGAGATT
>JAITDB010000046.1 GCA_031282785.1 Holosporaceae bacterium | reverse complement strand
TCGCAAATGAAAATAATCCATTGCTTATTTTTAAAATTGGAGCATACCAGTTGGCGTGATCATGTATTTTTACTCCAGGAGATACTTTCGAAAGTTTTTCTGTCAGTTGCAACAGATCTATCGGGACATTTTTATAAGATTCCACATCAAAGATCGTGGGAAAAGGAAAATCGTCGGGAATGGAGGTGCCACTCAGCCATGGTTCCAGGATTTTTAGAATATCGGAGTCGTCCAGTTTTTTTATGGATTTTATGCCATTGGTGGACTCTACTATTTTGATGATTTCCTGCATTTGGATTGGCGTCAGAGTTTCGTCGGGACCATCGATGTTCGATTGAAATCCTATGGTGATGTGACCGTTGAGAGTATTGCTCCATTCGGAAGTCAGATTGTAGGTAAAAAAGCAGCTCATTATGGCCAGTGCAACTGAATACATGAGGAATCCAAGGATAAATGGTACGAAACGATTGGTTTTATCACTTTGGAAATTAAAATCGAAATCACGTGTGCGGGGCGACGTCATGCTAAAGAGTCTCCTTTCGGGTCAAAACTCGATTCATTGGCGATAATTCTGCCATTTTCTATTTTCAGTTCATTGTAGTGGAAAGTATCGACAAATTGCCGATAATGGGTAGCGACGATCACGCAGGTCCCCATTTTATGCATTCCGTAGAAGAGATTCATGAGTTTACTGGCGATTTGTTCATCGACGTTTCCGGTGGGTTCGTCTGCGAGAAGGATTTCCGGTCTGATAATGACGGCGCGAGCAATGGCAACTCGCTGTTTTTGTCCGCCGGATAGGACGTCCGGATATGCATTGAAGCAGCCGCCGAGTCCGACCCAATCGAGAATCTCTTTGGCTTGATTTTCCCTTTGCTTTTCCGTTTCTCCCATGACTTTAAGCGGCAATGCAACATTTTCCAGAACTGTCAGATGATTCAGAAGATTAAAATCCTGAAACACAACGCCTATTTTTTGTCTTATCTCAAATATTTCCCGGCGCGATATGTCTGACACATCTTTGCCGAATATTTTTAATTGTCCAGAGGAAGGCCTTATACCCAGGTATAGCAGTCTCATGAGGGTTGTTTTCCCTGCCCCGCTCGCTCCTGTGAGAAAATAAAACGATTTTTTATACAAAGATGCGGATATACTCTTTAACACAGGAGCTCCATCTCCATAATGCAGCATAACCTTATCAAGGAATATGATTGGTTCTTCTCCGGACATCAGCTCTCCACAATCAGCAAACTATGCTAACAATAACAAACTTGTATTACCTAAGAAAGTCTAAAAATCCCGTCTTCTCTTAAAATTGCGGAACGTTTGGATATCATTGAAATCTACATCGAGTGATTTTGCGTCTGAGATGGCGAAGTAGTAGGTCTGGTATCCGTCAAGACGATGTGCTTCTCTCAGGTATCTTGCCCACTCGGAGACTGGCGGCAACAATCCTGTTCTTTCATGAGAAACCAACATGTATTTACGAGACTGTAGCTTGTTCAGAACTTCTTCGGAAATTTCTTGGGACTCAATGCCTACTTCTATCAAGCGACACATTTCATGCTCGGTGAGCAGGCTCAACATAGACATTTCTCCGATTTCATTCATGAAAAGATAGCTGCCGAACGTGTCCAGCATATAATATTCGGTCATGTCTTTTACAAAGCACTTACTGAAAAAGAAATCAGCAAAAATCGGATCATTTAGAGGTCCACGATCTGATCCTGACAAATGCTTGGAAATGTCTTCCGTGTGAAAGCGAAAATATTGATTCACGGACTTTAAAATGCCGTCTGTTACTTCGTTTTCAAAGTTAATGGTACCTTTTTTAACGAAACGATTGATTTTTCCTTCGTTAAAGGCGTCGATGGCTATTTTTTCGTCGGCAACGCCAGTGAGCAGAATCCGCTGAATATTTTTATCATCGATTCTCGAGAATAGATCTATGCCATTCATGCCTGGCATCAGATAATCAGCCACAATGGTGGATATTCTCGAGAATCTGTAGGGATTATATATTTCCCGATGAAGATAATTTACATTCAGGAGTATTGATTTCCAGTCGGACATGCTGTCTTCGCCGTCGCGCACCAGATCGGCGTAGTCAAGTCTGTTCGTAGCGCTGACTTCGTTCACATAATCCACCACTTCCGCTGGATTAACAAAAGTCTTGAATGTCACGGATTTTATATCTAGACAGTCCTTGAGACTCTCTAAAAAAACCGCACTATCATCGACTAAAATCACCGTAGTTGGAAAAAAACAGGCGAAAACATTCATTATTAGCTACCCCCATTTAGTTGATAATATATGAAGAGATATTTGTTTTCAATATCTTTTTTATTCTTACAACAAAGAAAACGCTGTTTTTAGACGTTTTTGTTGTTATCATAGTCATCTCGCACGAAGTAGCGAAGAATAGCGTTAAGCTCTAATAGCCGGTAAGGATTCTGTCAATTAATTGTCGAGTGGTCGGAATGAAATTATTGTCGTAGAACGGGTCTTCGGCGAATCTATAGGCCAAATGTCCAGCGAACATGAGATTATCTTCGAGATTGCCTCCGTGAGCAATGCTCTGCAGCGTTTTTTGTATGCAAAAGGATCTTGGATCTGGAATTTTTCCCGTGCCGCCGTTCTGCTGACACCAACTACTAAAGCGACACATACTAAGGCAACAGCTGCAATTCTTCTGATCATGCAAAATTTGCTTTGACTGCTCCGGAGTCACGAACACCACCGTATTGTCTGGAGTCATCATGGCTTGTGTATAGCCATCTTGGATCCATGCTTCGACATTTTCGCGGAAAGATTCGTCTAGGCACACAGTTCGCGAGCCTACCTGCACCATAATGGAGGAGTCTTCGACTATCTTCACCTGTCGTTTTTGCCTTTCCAGCAGATTCGCGAGCATTTTGGTATTAATGGCAGAGGAATAAAATCCTGTCGGACTCAGTTGCGTTAGTTTGACATCGCCTCTTTTTAGAGACATCAGCTTCGACTGCCAGGTTTTTATCACGGGGCACTCGGTGGTCACGATGGAGCGCGTTCCAAATTGAAAAGCGACCGGTCCGATTTCTTTGTTATCGATGTAGTCGCTCCACTCGGACAGCCACCAAACGCCGCCAGCTATTATAATTGGCATCTGATGTAAATTGAAATCGTTCATGGTGCTGCGTAGTGCCACCAATCGCAGATACGGATTGCATGGCTTCTGGGGATTCTCGGCGTTGGAGAGTCCGTTATGACCGCCAGCAAGCCACGGATCTTCATAGACAATGCCTCCGAGAAAATCCTGAAATTTTTTGAAAGATCTGCGAAAAAGAGCAGAAAAAGCTCGTGCAGACGAAACTATCGGATAATAATAGACGCTAAACCGAGAGGCAATTTCTGCCAAAGCGTATGGCATACCGGCTCCACAGACCACTCCGTGAATGCAGCCTTTCGCTGCCTCCAGAACTCGCTCCAAAATCTCTTCACAGGCTCCCATTTCCCAGAGGGCGTTCATGTGGATGCGTCCGTTATCGTTGGAGACTTCGCGGGCAATTTTTGCCTGAGCAATGGCTCCGGCTACTGCGTATTCTATTAGTTCTTGTCGTCGCTCATTTCTGGATTTCCCACGATATATCTGTGGAATTGCGTCGCCGTTTTCGTCATAGGAGTCGGCATTTACTGCAGAAAAAGTTCCCACGCCTCCGCAGGCCGCCCAGGCTCCACAGGTAAAACCATTGGATACAGAAACTCCTTTGCCACCTTCTACCAGAGGCAAAACATCAACTCCAGAAAACTTTTGTAATCCTAGATGCACCCTAACTCCCTTAAAAGGAATACATAAAATAAAAGATTACTGCAAACACTAGGTTCATGAAGGAGATAAAGCTATGCAGTAATCTTGAGGAATCATAATATAATTAACTTAATATGTAAATGTAATATAATAAATAAAACGCACATAAGACGAAAAATTATTCGCTGAATATCCTAATTCTCCTTGATATACTCTCGATAATCAGACATTCAACGACATCGCCTGCGAACATTGGAAAATCGAAAATTATATCTTTCGTCTGTATGCCCTGTTCTATGTTATTGATAACATTTTCCGCATCATATATCATCAACAGTACTATTTTAAGCTATATTTTGTTTTTAGAGGAGTAAATTTTATGGGAACAATTGTAAGTGTTGTGGGACGCGAGATACTTGATTCCAGAGGGAATCCAACAGTAGAAGCGGAATTGGAGCTGGACAGCGGTATTGTGGCCACTGCAGCCGTTCCGAGTGGCGCGTCAACGGGATCATTCGAAGCCGTTGAGCTAAGAGACGGAGATCCGCAACGATATCTGGGAAAAGGCGTGCTGAAAGCTATCGAAAATATTAATGAAAATATCGCCGATGCCATTATTGGTCTTGATTCGTCAGATCAAATAGCCATTGACGAAGAAATGATCGTGCTGGACGATACTCCCAACAAAGGCAATCTCGGAGCAAACGCGATATTGGCTGTAAGCTTGGCGGCGGCTAAGGTTTCTGCCATGGAAAAGGAAATGCCTTTCTACAGATATGTTGGAGGAGTCTCTGCTTGTATTCTTCCGCTTCCCATGATGAATATTCTAAACGGTGGAGCCCATGCCGATAATAAGCTGGATGTACAGGAGTTCATGATTCTTCCCGTTGGGGCAGGATCCTTTGCAGAGGCACTTCAGATGGGAGCCGAAGTGTACCATTTTCTTCGGAAAGAACTGCAAAACGCCGGATTGGCCACCAATGTAGGCGACGAAGGTGGATTTGCTCCCAATCTACGTACTTCCCGCGAAGCCTTGGAGTACATTGTAAAAGCCATTGACAAAGCTAAATACGTTCCTGGAAAGGATATCATGATCGGACTGGACGTAGCAGCTACAGAGCTCTACGAGAACGGGAAATATCATCTGAAAGGAGAAGGCCTGACACTCACGTCGCAGGAAATGGTGGATTACTATGCCACTTTGGTCTCTGAATACCCGATCATATCCATTGAAGATGGTATGAGCGAAGAAGACTGGGGCGGCTGGAAAACTTTAACCGATTCCCTGGGCAAAAAAATTCAGCTGGTCGGAGATGATGTGTTCGTAACGAATCCTGAGAGAATCGCCCGAGGAATTGCTGAAAAAGTGTCCAATGCTGTGCTCATAAAGCTAAATCAAATAGGTACATTGATGGAAACCCTGAGAGCCGTTGACATGACCCATCGTGCTGGAATGAAATCGGTCATTTCCCATCGTTCCGGAGAGACAGAAGATACGTCCATAGCCGATATAGCTGTCGCTCTGAACTCTGGACAGATCAAAACCGGCGCTCCGGCTCGCTCTGATCGTGTCGCAAAGTATAATCGCCTGCTGAGAATCGAAGAAGAACTGGGATCACAGGCACAATTCCTCGGCGGAGCGATATTTGACGTCTACTAAAAATCGCCACCGCAACAAAAACACGGACGAAATTTCTTGGTAAACAACGCCATCGTCCGTGTTTTTAAATAAGAAAATCGAGTTTATTTTTCCTTTTTTAGATTTGCTGCTGCAAGGATATAGACTTTTATCCCACAAAAGAGTAAAATTCTTTAGTTAAGATGTTACGAGTGGCATATTATGGTCAGAAATGGGTAACATAATCTGGTACGTAGGAATAAAATGATAAATGAAATTAATTTAGAAAGCGAAAAGTTTTTGGGAGAAATCCTGGACAGAATGAAATACTTTCTCGCCTCTAACGACGAGCAAGATGCGCCTGGATATTCTCCAACTCCGCTCCAGGACTTGGATCCCAAAGATTTCGCATAGATTTTGTTTTTGAATATTTTTCGTATGGCTAAGGCAGATCAGAAAAAAAATCGTCTGAGAGAATGGTTAGTTTTGCCGCTTGCGTCCAGAGAATGGCTGTTTTTATGCTCTTGGACAGCGGATATATAGCTGCAACTGCGTTTTTATAAAAAGATAATTGTTCCCGATAGCTTGTCGGAATTTCTTCCTTTAGCACGCCGGTTTTGAAATCTATTATCCAAATTTCATCGGGATCTTTGAATGCGATTTTATCGATGCGGCCTTCTCGTCCGTCGTAAAAAAACGGCACTTCCGCCAGGGAATTTTTTGCAAAAATAAAGTCGTAGGCCGGAATATCCAGCAGACGCCGCACCTCTGCCTTTGCATTGTTTTTAAGATCGCTCGCCAGATCGAATTTATTCATCAGATGATCGGCAAATGTTTCGAAAAACGCTGAGGAATATTTGTGGACCTCCGACAACAGCAAATGCACACACTCTCCATAAATAATTTCCGTACTTTTTTTCTCCTCGATTTTCGTTGGAACGATGTGCGGCTTGTCTAATTTTTCGAAAAACCACTGAGGAAGAGGAGTAAAAATATTTGGCGAAGAAGAAATTGGCGAAAAAAATTCCTGGTGAGTGTCTGATGCAAGATCATATTTTCCCCATCTCTTCAGACCATGGTTATGACGTATCTGGGACGCAAATTTTTCGTCGACGGCTCCAGTCACGATGCTATACCAACAGGCTTCGCTCAATTTCTGACCTTTGCCGTTTTTTTGTCCGAGAATATAGAGGAAATCTTCTGCTCTGGTGAGGGCGACGTATAGCAGTCGCTGGGATTCCTGCACATCCAGCTGCGATTGCTCCTGCCGCAGTCGTTCGACGGGCTCTGCTCTCATGCTTTTTTCGCTCATATCTTTCGGAAAATCCCAGATCAGCAAGCCATCGTTGGTTTTTAGAATTCCATCGCTCTTGGTTTTGGAAAAATGACAATCGGCGAGCAGCACAAACGGCGCCTGCAGTCCTTTCGACGAATGAGCAGTCATCAGTTTTACGGCATTTTCGTTACCGAATGATTCGCGTTTTATTTCTTTTTCAAAACGCGTGAACCACTCCAAAAAACTTTGCAGCGAAGCACTGTTTTTGCTCTCGTATTCCGCCACCACCTGGAGAAATTCATAGAGCACATCGAGACATTTGCTTCCGAGTCTTGTGATGAAGTGTTCCTGCAGGCCGTTTGTGAGAGCGATCATAAAAAAATCGTGGGCAGATACGTGAAACGCGTTGTCCAGAAGCCGCTGCAATTGCTGAAGCGGATATTTTTCGCAGAGGTCGTCGTTGCTTCGCAAATAATCCCATAGATGCGTGTCGTTGCGACAAATGCAGGCATCCATCAGATCTTCCTCCGTCATGCCGACGATCGGAGACTTGAGCACGCGGGCACAAGCGAGGTCGTCCCACGGGAAAACCGCGAATTCCGCCAATGTCACCAGATCCTCCACAATGAGCTCGTCTTCCAGCAATACTTTGTCGATGCCGGTCACGGGAATGGAAAATTCTCTCAGGGCATCAGTGATGCTCTGCATAATTTTTCGATCCCGGCGCCGAAACAAAATTAAAAAATCCGACGCTTTTGCAGGACGTCCTCGTGACGCCACAAAAATTTTTTTCCCAATGGCATCGTTGATGAGTTCCGCCACATGCCGCGACAATTTTTTCCCAGACGTCAGAGGTTGATCGCTGGATTTTATAATTTTCCAACTTTTTTTCTCCGAATTTGTTTTTTCGTCTGCGTTATTTTTTTCCTCTTCTTCGGTTTGGTCATCTTCCTCGGGTTCGCCTTCGAACAGATCGATCACCTCCACCAGACCACCATCGGCAGATCTGGCAGATTCATGTTCCACATTCGGAAAAATATTGCTGAAAACGTCGTCTACGAAGGCGAGAATATTTCCGGTGCTTCTGTAGGATCTTTTAAGTACCACGTCGAAAAATTTTTGGCCGTTGCTTTCGGAGCGTTTTTTGAAATATTCGTGCATTTGCTGAAATAATTTTACGTCTGCTCCTTGAAACGAATATATCGACTGCTTTTCGTCGCCCACCACGAAGACTGTTTGGAGAGATCCATCGCCGTAGCTGAAAAATTCGTCGGTGATGGCCTTGATGATCTCCCACTGTGCCGGAGACGTGTCCTGGGCCTCGTCGATCAATACATGGTCAACGCCACCATCGGTTTTATACAGTATCCATTCCATATTGTTGAGCAAATCCGCCGTGATCACTATGACGTCGTCGAAATCAATGCAATGATTTTTTTTCTTCAGCGACTGAAATCCTAAAATTACTTTTTCGGCAATCGAAAAAAATGCCACGTTGACCTTGGCAGACACGAGTCTTTTCTTTTCCTCCAGAAATTCCAATGCCTGCTGCTGCATTTTTTGCATGTGCTGCGGAAAATCCGGGAATTTTTTTGCGATATCCTGCGTAAATAATTTAGCGCGCACCTTCTGTTCCTTCGTAAAAAAGACGTCTAGAAAATCTGAGGTAGAATTTTGGGCACTTTTCTCGAATTGCTCAGCTTTTTCAATGTCTGTCTTGGTTCCGGTGCGTAAAATTTTCGCTGTTTCCAGAAAAATTTTCTGATATTGGTCGGGAAAAATTTTTTTCAGCAGAAAGGCATCGAGTTCGCCGACATTTCGAGAGAGATCTTCCAGAGGCATTTCGAAAAAATCGGCATACAATTTATCGAAATTTCCCATTTCCCAATTTTGTTTTGCTATGGCCGCGATATTTTTTTTGATGACTTCAAAGACGTCCGTCGAATAATCCGACAGCAATTCCAGCAGCTGATGATTTTTTTTGTCTCGCAGCACGGCGTCCTTGACTTCGCACAGCATTTGTTGACGCTGATGTTCGTCGCACAATTTTATTCCGGGAAATAACCCGGTTTCGATGGGAAACTTCTCGATAAGGCTAAAGCAAAAGCTGTGAATGGTTTTTATTTGCACCCATCCGGAGGGATCGAGGCTTTTTTCGTGGAGGGAGCGAGCGATGGAAAAATATTTTTCATCGAACCCCATATTTTCCAATTCATTTTTCAGACGATCGTCCGACATATGGCGAAGATCGTAGAGATATTTCCCGAGGCGTCCGAGCATTTCTGCAGCTGCAGCTCGGGTATAGGTCAGGCACAGGATTTTATGAGGAACAACGCCGTTCAGCAGCAGAGCTAACAGGCGATCGATCAGGCTCTTGGTTTTTCCAGTACCGGCCGAAGCCGAGATCCACAGCGATGCCGTTATGTCCATTATTTGCGGATTCGTGGTCTTTGAGTTTTTGGCAGACGTCATGGCAGTTTCCATTAGAGCTAGGGAGAGGTTTTCAGTCCGCTGGAGGTCAGTTCTGCGAGAATGGGAGAGCAGTCGCATTTTCCCACTGTAACCACCGATGTTGGAGAAGACAGAATTTTGTCTGTTATTTTTTTTACATCGTCGATGGTTATTGCATTTATCTGTGCCAGAATTTCTTCCGTAGACAGTGGACGACCGAATATCCTCGTTTGGGAAACAATTTGCTCGCAGGAAGTGACATTATTTTCTGCGGCCATCAGAAGACTGGCTTTAAATTGCGCTTTGGTGATTTTAAATTCCTTTTCCGAAATATTATCTCTCATATTGAGTATTTCTCCGGCCACCACTTTCGATAATTCTGCCAAATTATCTGCTGTTGTGGCAGAATATACTCCGAAAACGCCATTTTTTTTGTAGGAGGACGAAAACGAATAGATGGAATAGCAGAGACCTCTTTTTTCTCGCACCTCTTGGAACAACCGGGACGACATGCCACCACCGAGAATCGAGCAGAATATGGCCAAAGTATAGTAGTCGTCGTCGATGCTGCTAACACCGTCGAATCCAATGATAGCGTGTACTTGCTCCAGATCTCTTACGTCGGAAAACGAACCGCCCGTATACACGTATTGCGTGTCACATATCGGAGATGTGTTTGTTTGAAATGAATGCAGATACTTGTTTGCCATGTCCAGAAGTGCGTCATGACATACATTACCGGCAGCAGCGAATATAATATTGTCGGCGTTGTAGTGTTTTGATCTGTAAGCGCGCAGATCGTCGGAATTAATCTGGGTTATGACGTTTTCCAGTCCGATAATGGAGAATCCCATGGCCTGATTCTGAAAACATATGTTCTGAAAATGATCAAAAATAATATCGTCCGGGGTATCTTTTATCTGATATAACTCCTGCAGTATAACTTTTCTTTCCTTCTCCAGTTCGTCCGTAAGAAACGTAGGCTTCTGCAGAATGTCTGAAAGAACGTACAATGCTGTCTTCGTGTCGTCTCCCAGTACTTTGACATAATAAGCAGTGATCTCCTTCGAAGTGTAGGCGTTCATGTAGCCGCCCACCGATTCTATTTCCTCGGCAATTTCCTTGGCTGTTCTCGTGGTAGTGCCCTTAAACGCCATGTGTTCCAGAAAATGTGATATGCCGTTGTTGGATTTATCTTCGCACACTCCTCCGGCTTCAATCCAGTAGCCGAAAACAATGCTATCGAAACCCTCTATGCTTTTGGTAACAACTCTGATGCCATTATCAAGCTTTGTGGATTTTATGCTATTCACCCGTCATTCTCCTATTTATTTTTTCCGCTTTTCGGATACGCTTTGGGATTGTACATCATGCTGATCAGATATGATAGTTTTTACGTGAACTTTAGTTGCAGTTGTATTAGATTGCGACACACTGGACTGCGGTACATTTTTCTGTTGCAAAATATTTTTTAGCAATTGATGACGCTCAACAGAACGATTTTGCTGAGTCTTGGTCATGGGCATTTTTTTTTCTTTCAGAAGTTTTTTTAGGGCGTCCAATTTAGAATTTTTAAGATGTTTTTCTGGTGATGTCGAATCCGACGATTTTTTGACACATTTGGCGAGCAGAGTAGCTTTTCGGCGAGCAGATAATTTTTCGAAGCCGTCTTTCAGCAGTTCTGCCACGGCCTGATCTCTCTGTCGAGCGCTTTTTCCTCCGAAAAATACGACGATCAGTCTGTCCTGTCCTTTTTTAGCGGATACGGCGGTATTGTAGCCAGATGCATTGATAAATCCGGTTTTAATGCCGTCCACCACGACTCCGTTTTTAGTGCCCAGAAGCGTGTTATGGTTTTTATAAATTTGTTTTTTGAAGGAAAAATTTTTAGTGGAAAAAAAATGATAATACTCCGGATATTCCACCAGTAACGCTCGTGAAAGTTTTGCTATATCTCGGGCGGTTGTCAGCTGGTTCGGATCTTTCCAGCCAGACGGATTCAGAAACACTGTTGATGTCATGCGCAAGCGTTTTGTTTCTTTGTTCATCATATCCACGAAGCGTTGCAAGGATCCTCTGCCCAGGTGTTCTGCCAGTGCAATGGTTATGTCATTGGCAGATTTCGTTACCATGGCCAGAATAGCATCGAGCACACTGATGCTGTCTCCGCATTTTACTCCCAGTTTGCAGGGAGACTGCGACGCAGCATTTGCCGAGACTTTTATCATGGTGTCCAGACGTATAGCCTTTTGCTTCAGCTGCCGAAAAGTAATGAGCAAAGTCATCATTTTGGCGATGGATGCCGGCTGCGTTTTGTCATCGATGTTATGCGCATATAAAATACCTCCGGTTTTGGCATTCACCACGATTGCTGCATTTAACGGAGCAGAATTACTGGCACAGCAAGATCCGAACGCAATACTAAACAGCGTAATTAAACACTTAAGCAAAATTCACCACCATGACGGACAAAAACCGCACACTAGGAAGTTTTCAATCCGAATCCTTGGTAACGATTCTTGAATTTCGCGACCTGTCCACCTGTGTCCACCAATTGTCTTATACCCGTCCAGGCCGGATGAGTTTTGGAATCGATGTCCAACTTCATGGTATCTCCTTCTTTTCCCCAGGTGGATCTGGTCTTAAAGGCAAATCCGTCTGTCATTATAACATTAATTTCGTGATAATCTGGATGAATATCTTTTTTCATAAAAAATTCCTCTAGCTGGTAGGCGATATGATACACAAATTATTTGCAAATCACAAGAGCTTACGACTTTAAAACAGAAAAACAATCTCTGCACCGCAATGCGCGCGAGATCTCTTTCGTCGGGTACTACTTTATCGAAAAAGACTAAAGAGCTTTTCATATAATCTTTAAAACCCTTCTCCGTGTGTCTTGACATTTCGAGCGCAACAATGTATAAGCTCTACATTGTTAATGGGAATATAGCTATGTCTAAGGTTTGTCCTCTTACCGGAAAAAAAGTGCTCTATGGTAATTATGTTAGTCATGCGAATAATAAAACTAGGCGTAGATTCATGCCAAATTTGCAGAATGTCTCTTTTTCGAGTGAAATTCTTGGAACACAATTGAGAATTAGATTATCCACAAACGCCCTTCGTTCCGTAGAAAAAAATGGCGGTATTGATGCGTATTTGCTGAAGGCTCCGGCAAATACTTTATCTGCAAAATTCCAGAAAATAAAAAAACTGCTGGAACAAAAAGCTTCCGCATAATCCGTTCGCATGGGCTGATCCGCTCCAATCCAAAAAATAACACAGATGGAGCGGAAATGAGGTTAAGCCGCTATGAGTGCAACGTTCTGGTCTTCGCTCTATTTTCCTATTATTACGATAATAAGTGTCTGCAACATAAATGTTTGCAAAAAGATTTCTCGGATCTAAAAAATCTCTAGAACGAAGAATAAATTAAGATGAAAGACGTCATGAATGTCGAAGTATTGCTAAAGAAGCACGCGAATGCCAGCAACATTCGAGACATCAGACGCATGATCGCTCATCTGAAGGGAATCTCCTACGAAAATGTATTTTTTCACGGAGACGAGTTGTTCATTTCGCCGGAAGAATACGATCATTTTCTCGGCATGTTGTCCAGATACGAAAAAAATGAGCCGGTTTCAAAGATTATCCAAAAAAAATTTTTCTGGAAGCATGAGTTTTTTGTGAACGAAAACGTTTTGGATCCAAGACCGGAGACAGAATTGATCATCGAAGCAGTCCTGCAACATTTTAACCCGGACGATCCACTGCGATTTCTCGATCTCGGGACCGGCAGCGGATGCATTTTGCTCAGTCTTCTATATGAGTTCAAAAAATCCACTGGGCTTGGAATTGATATCAGCGAAAAAGCGTTGGAGGTCGCCGTTTGCAATCGCCAGGCACTCGGCATTGACGGAGCAACGTTCCAAAAGGCCAACTGGAACGATCCGTGGGATATCGAACTCGCATCACTGGACGTCATTGTCAGCAATCCGCCCTATATAAAAAACCGCGACATGGCACTGCTGGACGAAAATGTCCGAAAATACGATCCGCTGGAAGCTCTAGACGGCGGAAACAACGGACTGGACGCATACGTTCGAATAGCTGCCACCTCTCCTGAGTTCATGAAAAAAAACGGCATGATATTTCTGGAAATAGGATGCGATCAGGCCGACGACGTAACACATCTATTATCAATAAACGGCTACGAAAACATATCAACACTGAAGGATTTGCAGATGCTGGACCGAGTGGTCTGTGGCTCTCGGCGCTAGCGGTTACCTGCGCATTTCTACAGCATCAATGCGCTTTTCATGCAACACTCATCGCATTATAATCAATATTAACGGAAAATTTGTTTTGCATTTTTTATAAAATAGCATTAGAGTTTATTCAGTATTTCGTTGTATATGGAGTGTTAAAATGAAAAAAATAGTTATGTTAGCTGCTGTACTGAGCGCAATTTCCGTCGTTTCCGCAGACGATTATGGATCAGAGGAAGAATTAGTCTGCCACAATGGATTGTATTTCGGTTTTGGTTTTGACCTGTGCGATTCCGGCGATAAAAATGTGTTTACCTACGGAGATTATCCAGTTGAGCAGTACACTGAAATTGATGCCGCATCTACTCGTATAGGCGGATCTATTATCCTGGGATATGGCAAAAAATTGTCATCTAAATCGTTCTACATCGGGCTGGAAGCTGGACTGGACTTCCACAGAAACGCAGTGTATTTTAATGGAGCCTGCTACGATTCCTATTATATGAGAAATTTCGATATCGAACTTAAAAGAGGCGGCGTATCACCATCGCTGGCTTTTAGAATAGGTCACTATGACTGTGATACCGGTATTCTTACTTTCATAAAAGTAGGTGCCTCCTATGTAAAAACTACGGAACATTATAAGGCTTTCGATGAAAGTACGACGGCTGAATCTAGTATTGAAGCGACGCATAAAATGACTTCTTATCTGCCTACTGTAGCTCTGGGCATAGAGAGAGCATTTACCAAAAAAGTAAGTGCCCGTCTAGAAGCCGAATACAGATTTGGCAAAAATAAAACCAAAACTTATAATGTTATACGTTCAGTAGATGAAAATGGCAATCTAGATAGTGAGAATGGTACTGCTACTCCTTTTTCTGACATTGATAGGCTCAGCCAGAAACCAGCCATTAACATTCGTGCTCTTGTTTGCTATAATGTATGGCTATAGCTTCCCCTTTTGGGAAGAAGCATTAGTCGGGGCGGTCCTTTTGGATTGCTCCGATTTTTTTTTGTGTCACGAAGGAAGCTGCAAAATAAAAATCCTGCTCCCTATCTTGATAAAAAAACATAGGAAAATTAAATTTGCAGATAATTTGAAAATGGAATTGGTGCTATTCCTCGATTCCAATGGCGTCGAGTTCGCTTTCGTCCACAATGGGCACATTATCGGATTCCAATGCCTGAACCTCTATACCAATGTAGGGACTGTATGTATCTTCTTCCATTAGCTCATCCAGATTTTCATCGGATTCCTCTTCAAAAGTAAAAGATCGGAATCTTTCTATGGCCTTTTCCTTCAATTTCTCCACCAGGACCGTTCCTGCAGCTATTTCCCGAAGAGAAATTATAGGTTTTTTTTCGTCTTTTTTTTCTATAGTGACTTTTTCTCCGGCAAAAATTTGACGAGCGCGTTGCGCCGCAAGAATTACCAATTCAAATCTATTTTCAACAACTTTTTCACAATCTTCGACTGTTATACGAGCCATACGCTTTCTCCATAAATTGGATTATAATCTAGCATAAAAAATCAAATTACTCAATTGGAAGTCTCGTCGCTTGCCGCATTAATGCGTAATAAAAACTGGGATTGCCCTATAAGGAGAGCGAGAGATATAATCTTAAAAGAGTAAAGATGGAGATTATATTATGGAAAGTTGTAAGCATTGT
>JAITDB010000010.1 GCA_031282785.1 Holosporaceae bacterium | reverse complement strand
GGAGATCTGAGTTGCTGTTAGATCTGCTCCAAATAGGCGTAAAATTTTCCTAAATTGGGATTCAGAAATATGGGTATTTTTTATGTATCTATTTTTCATTGATATATCCTACCTTATTTGGCTAGAAAATCAATCTAATCTACTCTTGAACCAATTTTATTGTCCCAATACGATGATGTAGAGGCATTATCAAGATCGTCGGAAAATTTTTCACCTCCCCAATAGGATGATGTAGAGGTATCAAGATCATCAGGAGTTTTTTCATTTTTCCAATAGGATGATGTAGAGGCATCATCAAGATCGTCGGAAAATTTTTCATTCTTCCAATACGATGATATAGAAATATCAGCGTCGTGGAAAAATTTTTCTTCTTCTTGGGCTGCTAATATTCCCGGTTCAAAGACTTTCAGAAGCATGTCCTGGTATTTTTTTATGTCAAACTCGTCTTCTAATGAAAAAAGATTTTTTTGGCATATTTCTGCATTTGAATTTAAAATTCTTTGTTCTATAAACAGACATCCAAGAAAGGCACGGACTACTCTTTCGGCTTCAGTTTTATTAATAATTCCTTGTTTTACCGCCGCGGAAAAAGCAGCAATCTGAAAAAACATCGAAAAGAATTCACCTTGGTTTGCGCAGTTCAGCAGACTAAAGGCGGCCGAATGTCCACTCTCGTGAAATACGACGGATATAAGATCAGAGATCGTCTCACCCCAGGCATTAATTGTTCCGTAGAAAGAGCATCCAAAATTCCATTCTGAAAGAAAATGTTCCTCTTGAAATTTAGTAATTGCTTCTGAGCCTCTAGGGCCAACACAAATTCTCCCTTCCCGAAGAGCCGCGTCAATTACATCTTTGATATGAGAACGAATACATGATGGAAATGGCAATGCATCGGCAACTTTGTCACATTTATTTTTAAAGGCCTGAGAATCCAGTGTTGTTTCTGCGTTTATCTCTCGAAACGGCACTTGCTTGAAAGCATCAACCAAAATTTTTTCTTTGCTTCTCAACACATCAAGAAGAGCCGAGCATTCCTCTGATATCAATGGAGCATCGCTTATTTTTCCGAGTTGAAAATACATTCTTCTATCGATACTATCAAGCAGTGCCGCCATATATGGGAAAACATAGAAATGTAAAAAAGAAGCGTTAGTTCCGTCGTAATAACCTTCCCAATTTGAACAACCGCGATTGGCATTTGGCAAAACGGCGTCTGATTTTTTCAGAACTTCCTCATCGAATCCGTATGGCCATCCACTGGAGCATGCCACAACTGACGTGTTCCACAGATATAATCCCAAGATTAAAGCAAAAGTTATTTTCATTATTTTTCTCTTATATGTAATGTTAATATAGCGCATATTGTACATATATTTTTACAAAAGTCAAGGCGTTTTTATCGAAAAAAATATTTTTTTTTATAAAAAAATTTTGTGCGAAATCTGTTGGTGCTCGCAAAAAAAAGAAAATAACCAAATTATGAACCCGCAGGAAGGTTTTGCAGCTGTTGATGTTTCTGATTTTTGCATGTAGAATAATATCGAGATATACTTGTATAATGAGAATTTCCTGCAAGAATGAGAAGGAAGTTCGATGACAGAAAAGATCCATTATGCAGTAATTTCTATCGTGGAAAGGTGAATTTTATGGCAGGTAGTGTAAACAAAGTTATTTTGATTGGTAACGTTGGTCGGGATCCGGAGGTCAGAAGTGCCCAGGACGGATCCAAGGTTGTTAATTTTTCGTTGGCGACGTCGGAATCGTGGAAAGATAAAATCACAGGAGAAAGAAAAGATAGAGTAGAATGGCACAGGATTGTGGTATTCAATCCGAATCTTTGTGATGTGTGTGAGAAGTATCTGCACAAAGGATCCAAGATATACATAGAGGGACAATTGCAGACGCGTCGCTGGCAGGATCAAGCGGGCATCGAAAGATATATCACGGAGGTCGTTCTCTCGAGATTCAGAGGAGAATTGACGCTGCTGGACTCCAAAAGCGATGCAGGAACCGGATCGCAACCTGCTGCAGCTGCAGAGGATAAATCTTCCGCTCCTCTGCCTGTTATAGAAGATGATATTCCGTTCTAAGACCGTATTCGCGGTATCTTGATAAGTGCTTAAATGATAAAACTCGGAGATTTTTAGTGGATGCCAATAAAGATGATATAATGCCTGTGTCGCTTGAAGAAGAGATGCAGAAGTCGTATCTGGACTACGCCATGAGCGTGATTGTTTCCAGAGCTTTGCCAGACGTCAGAGACGGCCTGAAACCAGTGCATCGGCGCATCATATATAGCATGGTAGAGAGCGGTTACGATTATAACAAGCCGTTTCGCAAATCTGCTCGCATTGTCGGTGACGTCATTGGTAAATATCACCCTCATGGAAATGACCCGATATACGAAGCGATGGTGCGTATGGCTCAGCCGTTCTCCATGCGGGAATTGCTGATCAACGGACAGGGAAACTTTGGATCCATAGACGGCGATCCGGCTGCGGCTATGCGTTACACGGAGGCGCGTCTGTCGAAAATCGCGCATACTCTGACGGAAGATCTCTACAGCGACACCGTGGATTTCCAGCCGAACTACGACGAATCTCTGCAGGAGCCGAGATTGCTGCCGGCACGCTTTCCGAATCTGCTGGTGAACGGAGCCGGAGGCATTGCCGTCGGCATGGCTACCAACATTCCAACCCACAACCTCGCCGAGGTCATTGACGCCTGTCTCGTGCTCATAGATGATCCAAACGCGACACTGGAGAATCTGCTGCCGGTCATACAAGGCCCCGATTTTCCAACCGGGGGAATCATAATCGGTCGCAATGGCATACTGGCGGCTTTCAAAACCGGTCGTGGATCTATCATGATGCGAGGCAAAACGAAATTCGAAAACGTTCGTAAAGATAGACAAGCCATTATCATCACCGAAGTCCCATATCAGGTGAACAAAGCAAGATTGCTCGAAAAAATCGCCAGTCTCGTGAATGAAAAAGTAATCGATGGCATCGCAGACCTGCGAGACGAGTCCGACCGAGACGGCATTCGCGTAGTCATTGAATTGAAAAAAGATGCCAACGGCGACGTAGTACTGAACCAACTGTTCCGACATACAGTGCTGCAGACGTCCTTTGGCGTGAATATGCTGGCGCTCCATAACGGACGCCCTAAACTGATGAATCTAATGGAAGTGCTGAGAGCGTTCATCGAATTCCGTGAAGAAGTCGTTGTACGCCGGACCCGCTTCGATCTGAATAAAGCACGAGATCGAGCGCATGTTTTGATCGGTCTGGCTATTGCCGTTGCTAATATAGACGAAATCATTCGGATTATTAGATCCAGCGCTGATCCGGCCTCCGCCAAAAAAACATTGCTGGAAATCGACTGGAACGCCGAAGATGTGGAACCACTCATTCGCCTCGTGGACGATCCCGCCAGCGTATACATAAACGGAAAATGCCGTTTGACGGACGTTCAGGCTCAGGCGATCCTAGATTTGAGACTCCACAGACTGACCGGACTCGAAAGAGCAAAAATTTCTGAAGAACTATCTCAACTGTCCGTAAAAATAAACGAGCTTCTGAGCATATTGGGATCCAAGGAAAAAGTTTATCAAATTATTCGCGATGAACTCATAAAAATAAAAGAAGAATTCGCTAGTCCGAGACGAACTTCCATCGAAGAAACCGGATTAGACCTGGAAGATGAAGATTTCATCCAAAAAGAAGACATGGTGGTCACTATCAGCAACAGCGGCTACATAAAACGAGTCCCGCTGAGCACCTACAGAGCCCAAAAACGCGGTGGCAAAGGCCGTACCGGCATGACAACCAAAGAAGAAGACTTCGTACATGATCTTTTTATGGCCAGTACCCACACGCCAGTATTATTTTTTTCCACCACCGGCATTGTATACCAAATGAAAGTCTACAAGATCCCGCTGTCTACTCCGCAATCCCGAGGTAAAGCACTGATAAACGTGCTGCCCATCAAAAACGACGAATCTCTATCCACGGTGATGGCGTTGCCAGACGACGAAAGTACCTGGGAATCCTACGATATCGTGTTTGCTACGTCGCATGGTACGATTCGCCGCAATAAATTAAGCGACTTCATCAATATAAAATCCAGTGGAAAAATCGCCATGAAGCTGGAAAACGGAGAAAAACTCATTTCCGTAGCTATTTGCCGAGAAGATATGGACATCATGATCGCGTCAAAATTCGGGAAATGCGCAAGATTCTCCGTAAATGATATTCGCGTATTCAATAGCAGAGCGTCTACCGGCGTACGTGCTATAAAACTCCTCGGCGACGACGAAGTGATATCCATGTCTATTCTAAACAACGGAACATCTACCGTAGAAGAACGCGAAGAATACATAAGATATTCCAACTGGCTTCGACGTAGCAGCGAAGAAATAATCCAGGACCAGACCGTGGATCCTCCGGCCAAATACGACGAAATGAAAGAAGTCGAACAAATGCTCATTACCATCACAGAAAAAGGTATGGCTAAACGGACCTCCTCGTTCGAATATAGAACCAGTGGCAGAGGCATTCAGGGCGTAAAAAACATCGATATGAGTCCGAAAACCGGTAATGTCGTGGCTGTGTTCCCAGTCTGCGAAAACGACGACGTAATGCTGGTGACTAATAGCGGTAAACTCATTCGCTGCCCGGTAAACGGCGTTCGCGTAACCGGACGCTCTACACAAGGAGTCATTCTGTTCCGTATCGAAAATGACGAAAAAGTGGTCTCCGCTATACGACTGCCAGACGAATCCTAGCCGCCGAGCCGCCAGAGGCATCAATGCTATCGCGACTAGTGGCATCGTATGCGAGATGTGTCTGCAAAGTAGATTTTGTATCTTGAATGATTTCTAACCAAGTAAGCCTAGACAGCGTTATCATCTGAATTGCAATTTTCAAGGCTTTATTTTTTGAGGTTTCTTTTTCATAAATTATATTAATCTGGTCTTAAAAAAATTAATCATTGGGTGATAAGCGTTTACTTGGAAAAACCTTGACTGGTAATTTTGGTGGTTTTTTGGAGATACAGAATCGGAAATTTTAGAATTATATGTAAAATATATGATATGAAATTAATTATTTTAGTGATAAAAATCGCTTGCAGAAAAAAAATATACCTAAAAGAAAAAAAACGTAAGCAGCTCTGATGTTTTTTTTCTTATTCTTGCAAGGAGTATCATATTATGCCATAGTCTCTTGAAGTACTAGGGAAGCTTCGGAGGCAGTTTGTGGCATGATACTCACCTATCACGAGATTTTAGATTGCGTGGAAAAAGGGCTGATTCATATAAGTCCTTTTGACGAGGCAATGGTGAATCCCAACAGCTGTGACTACAGAATCGACTATAATTTGCTGGAGATATCGGATTTGCCGGTGGATCCCAAGCGGCGAACTTCCTATCACGAAATTAATTTTACCGACGACGGGTATGTTTTATCTCCCCACAAGACCTATCTGGCTAATACATTTGAGGAGATCGGCAGCGATTTTTTTGTGCCGTCTCTCATGGGGAAAGCGTCTCTAGGGAGTCTGGGATTATTTCTGCAGATTACCGCTGACCTCGGGAATCTCGGAGCCAAACACAAGTGGACACTGGAGCTAAAAGCAGTGCAGCCACTGAAAATATATCCCATGATGCGCATCGGACAGGTATCTTTTTGGAAAACCACTGGCGATCAATCGTTGCAGTACAAAGGAAAATACGATAAATTTTCCCATGCGAAGTCCAGCGAAATTTATACGGAATTTTGTCAGAAAACGACGTAGTAGAAGCGGAGTAAAAAATGATTCTCACCGGAAATGAAATCCTCAAAAATGTGCAGGAGAAAAAAATCGTTATTGAGCCGTTTTACACAGTGCAATTGAATCCGAATTCATATAATTTCACTCTTGGAGACCGGCTTCTTGTCTACAACGATCATGTTTTGGACGCAAAAAGAAGCAATGACGTACGAGAAATCGTTATTCCAGACAGCGGCATCACGCTGGCCAGTGGCACGGTGTATCTCGGATGCACAAAAGAGATCATTGGCAGCGATTATTTCTGCCCAATAATAAGAGGACGATCTTCGATTGGAAGACTGGGGCTGTTCATAAACATCACGGCGGATCTCATTGACATAGGCTCCATTAGTCAGGTGACGCTGCAGCTAAACGCGGTGCAGCCGGTTACCATCTATCCGGGAATGCAAATCGGACAGGTAACCTTCTGGACACCCCAGGGAGAAATAAAAAAATATAATGGAAAATATAAAGGATCAAAGGGACCAGCGGCATCTAAAATGTACCTGGAATTTCCCGAGAAGTAGGTCAAAACGCAGCAACGTTTTTCGCTACGGCTTGGCCGGAGCCATAGGAGCGCTGGGATTTGCTCCGCTGAATTTTTTTCCGGCGTTTTTGGCATCCTTCGGATGGTTTTTCTATCAACTAAGTAACTCCAGGAAAATTTTTCTGCATTCGTTCGTGTTTTTTATGGCGCTGCACGTGTGCTGCTTGTATTGGCTAGCGTATCCGCTGACCATTGATCTCGCTCGTCATTGGATTTTGATACCTTTTGCTGTGGCTGCAGTGCCGGCGTATTTTTCGTGTCAGTTGGCATTCGCTACGTGGTTAGCCGAAAAAATTTCTGCAGATATAGTCGAAAAAATGCTGCTACTGCCGTCTTTTTGCTCCGTGGCGATGTATTTTTACGGACATTTTTCGCTAGGATTTCCGTGGATTTTGCCGGCCTACATCTGGAACTGCGACGAAATTTTTTTGCAACCTCTGAGTTTGGTTGGAGTCTATGGATTTAGTCTTATTACAATGCTGATGTGCTGTCTGGGAGGAGTTTTTTTTCTGTTCCTGAGGCGTCGGGACAAAAAAAACGCGATAATTTCGGCGTCGGTTCTCGCATTTTTATTTATTTTCGTGATATCTTTTGGGATTCTCAGAATAAATTCCAATGAAACGCAGTTTACGTCTCAGCGATGTCGTTTAGTGCAGTGCAATTTGGCGCAGAGGGATAAAAACGACCGCAGTCAGGCGGAGCAGCATTTCTGGAAGCATCTGGGCTGCAGTATTAGTGCCGACAATCTGGATTTTGTGATTTGGCCTGAGGCGTCGCTGCCATATTTATACAATGAGCGGCAAGAAGACCTCAAAAATTGTTTTCGATCGGTGCTGACTCCCGGAACTCGAGTAATTTTAGGAGCGGTGCGCGAGGATCTGGGCACCGGAAAGATTCACAATAGCGTTGTTGTGCTGGATCATCTGGGCGAAAACATCGCAAACTACGACAAAGTTCATTTGGTTCCGTTTGGAGAGTATATTCCTTTTCGCAATTTTATTTTTTTGCCGTTTCGTAGCATAGCCAACGACATTGGAGACTTTGATGTCGGAGAAGCGCCGCGCGTTCTGGATGTCGGTCTGAAAGTGGCGATGACAGTATGCTATGAGGCCGTGTTTCCGCTGGATTTTCTGCCCAGAAACGAGATTGCCGACGTGATCATAAATCTCACCAACGACGCCTGGTTTGGTCCGACATCGGAGCCGTATCAGCATCTGCAGATTGTACGAGCGCGCTCTGTGGAGCTGGGGATTCCGCTGATGCGCTGCACCAATTACGGCATCAGTGCCGTGTTCGATCCCTGCGGCAGAGAGATATGTCGCATTCCGCTGGGGACTTCCGGAGTGGTGGATTTCCGCGTACCGCAGAAGTTGCCTAATGAGACTCCCTACAGAAAATACGGAGATCGGTTTTTTTTGATGATGATTCTAATTATTAGTGGAATTATTTTCATTAAAAGAGCTCTTGACGAAAAAAAAATATAAAAAAATTTTTAATGCAAACGGATTTTTTATTTTTTTCTGAAATATGAAAGGGTTTGCCTGCATGCTTCGCAGACAATATCGCAAATGCCAAACGAAATATTTTTTTCATTTAAAAAGCGGATATTATCATGAAAAATAACGTTTTTTAGTGGTTTTGATTCGGGACATATTGCAAATTGCATCAAATATAAATTTTCTCAAAATAACAAAAAAAATCCCGCGGGGGCTATTGCATCTCTCATTTGGATGATGTACGGTTGGTTGCAAGTGGCGGACATGATCGCTTATGAGTTGTGTCTCTATTTGAGTACCTTGAAGCTATAATTTTGTTGTTAGGAGGGGGTTATGAGAAGTAAAGGATTTGCTTCATGTTTTATTTTGGCGGCGATAATGGCGTCTGGGGCAGCGTTTGCTGATAGTTATACAGGCGAAAGCACGCCCATAGGTGAAGAGTATACGCGTCCGAGTGATGATACTGGTAACTTGGAATCTGAGTCCAATCAAGGATGCAGAAAGCGACGCAGCAGTGGTCCTTATATCCTTGCTGGTCTAGGGGGATCGTCTGTGCAGAGTGATATGAAGGCTGATGTGAAGTATGTTCTCAAGTCGGATGAGGCTCTTGATTACTACGGAGATGCTGAATTTAGCGATGAGTTCATACCGTGGGCATCGAAAAAAGGATTTAGTGAGATTAGAGTGACGCGTATAAATGACGACGGCGAAATATTTGATTTTGAAATGTATCGCAGGTTACAGCCGTTGAGTGAGCATAATAATCACGTATCTGGTGTTTTAGGGTTTGGTTATTGTTTTGGATTCAATAACGGCTTTTCCTGTGGTTTTGAGGGGCTTTTGGATTTTGGAAGCAGCAATAGGGTCTCAAAAAAGATTGACGATTTGGAGTATACCACGAGCAGTTCTGGTTTGATTCCTAGCGTTTCCATTATTCTTGGATATAACGTTTCGACAAAGCGAGATGTTATATTTTATTTGAAAGGTGGTGGAGCGTTTATTACCACTAATGCCCAGGTTTTCGGTATCAATGGAAAGGTAAAGATGTCCAAATTGACTCCGATCATCGCTGTAGGTGTGAATTTTGCTGTCAATGATTCTCTATCCATTCGTTTGGAGGGGGAGCATAGATTTGAGGCCAAGAAAAATAGCAGTATAACTTGTTCCGAAGCTAATATTGAAACGGAGCAGGCAGATATCTCCTGTGCAAGGACAATTGAGTTGCAGCAGAGGGTAAAGAGTTATGCTATTAGGCTGATGGCTTCTTGGTATATTTGATTATTTTTGTCAAAATGTGAGGTTTAAATGAAAAAGAGTATGTTAATGCTCTCGTCGGTGTTGTTCTTTTCCATTTGTTCGGGGGGTTTTGTAGCAGCTGAGGGGCGTGAGAAGGACGCTGCAGTTGTGAGGCTACCGGAGGCATCGGAATTCAAGACTGCTGGCGTGTCTGAGGACGTAATCAAAAGGCTTAATAAGGAAAAGTCTTCGATTAGTAGGGTGGCGAAGAAGTTTTATCTAGAGGTAAGTAAAGTTTCGTCAGATGAGAAAGCTTCAAATGAGCTTACAGAGAAGTATAGTCTTGTGATACATAAGGCTATGGGGAAAAAATCTTCTCTTGAGAATGCTAAGGCTTTTGCCAAGTGTATAGCTCAAAACGCCAAAGGCAACGATGATGCGAGTACAAGTGGTAAAACCGGAAAAGATTTTTATAGCAAGTATTCAAGTATTTTTAAAAAATCGGCTGACGGGCACAGTGATGCATCTGGGAAATTGGATCTGGCATCAATCTCTGATGCTGACGTGCAGAGTTACTGTACGCAGCGCAAAAATGACTGCATAAAAGATATTGATAGTTTAGTGGGAGAGATTTCTGAGCTCAAAAATTTGGTATTTAATACTAGTAATAAGTTTTTTCATGGAATTTTACAGTATGATGTATGGGCCAAAGAGAATCAGCGCGCTGCATATGAGAGGGATGCAAAATATTTTGCTGACTATGCCAACTTTATATCCAGATTGTTAAACAAGCCACTAGCACCAGCGCCAGTAGGACCAGGTGTAGGGGGCGTACCGGTACCGCAACAACAGTGGCAGCAGCCACTACCACAGTGGCAGCAACCACTACCACAGGGGCAGCCGTTTGGACTTCGGCCAGTAGGACCAGGTGTAGGGGGTGTAGGAGCACCGGCACCGCAACCACAGGGGCAGCCGTTTGGACATCAGCCGGCAGGGCCAGTAGGACCAGGTGTAGGGGGTGTAAGAGCACCGGTACTGCAACCACAGGGGCAGCCGTTTGGACATCAGCAGGCAGGGCCGGCACCGGTGATACGAAGAAGGGGGACACCGCAGGGGCGGCCGTCTGGACATCGGCCAAAGTCAGCAGCACCCGTACCCGTCGTGATACGAAGGGGAGCATCGGAACCGCAACCACAGGATCAGCAACCACGACCGCGATGGCAGCCAGTGCAGACAGGAGCAGGAGTAGGGGGAACACCGCCGTCTTATGTAGAACAGTTTTATCCTGCAGGACAGCCTTATCCTTATGCAGGACAGTCAGTGCAGACAGCAGTAGAAGCGCCGGTACCGCCGCAACCACAGGATCAGGTACTACTACCGCAATTGCAGCAACTGCAGACAGGAGCAGAAGGGGGAGCACCGGCACTGCAACCACAGGATCAGGTAAGATCGGAAGAGCGTCGGGTAGGGAAAGCGTG